>JASHUX010000382.1 GCA_030039775.1 Alphaproteobacteria bacterium
TACGCGCCCAGCACCAACAGCAACAACGCGACCGCGGCGCCGACCACCACCACCAAGATGGTGCGCTGTTGCACCGCCGCTTCGTCGGCTTCACGCGCAACCAATAGGCGGCTTTCGTTCGCGGTCATATCCGCCAGCAACGAGCGGAGTTGCTCCATCAAGCTGCGGCCGCGTTGCATGGCGTCGGCCGAAACGACGGCGGTCGCCCCGCCGGCCCGGCGCGCTTCGATGTTCTGTGCGATCGACGCGAGCTTTTGTTGCATCAACGGCGACAGTTTTCCCAGCCGATCCTGCTGTTCCGGATTGTCGCTTGTCAGGTTCTTCAGCTCGCCGAACAGCAGCGCGGACCGGTCGCGTGCGGCCCGGTACAGGCCGAGATAGGTGTCGTCGCCGGTCAGGAGGTAGCCGCGTTCGCTGGTTTCGGCCTCGTCCATGGTGACCTGCAGGCCGCCGATGTGAAGCTCGACATTGTAGGTGTGATCGACCCAGTAGCGCGCCGTGGCCAGGTCCGCGTCGTAACGGGCATACAGCAGCGCGATCACGCCGAAGGCGACCACGAACGCCGCAATGATGAGCGAGTTCGCCCGGGAAATCAGTTGGGCCATGCCAGCGATATCACCCCGATAGGGCGACAGTAATGCAAAGGACCGGCGGCTTCCAAGCCTCCCCGGAACAATTTAAATTACCGGTGTAGCCGGCGCCTGCAACGCCACCAGAACGGAAAGAGGAGGGCGAACGCGACGGTAGCAGTGACCGTCGTCGATACGGCGATCAGACGCGAATCAACATGGTGGTTCAAACGTTCGCCGGAGCGACCCCGGCTTTCGCCGGTGCGGGCTTGGTGGTTCAAATGTAAGGGGAGGACGCTCGACCTTGGCTCAAGCGCCGGCGAGGTTTGCAATCCTGCGGCTTGACGGGAGCCGGTGCGGCGTCCGATTCTATCGGCAAAGGGGATACGTCGCAGGAGAGTTCCGATGGCCGACATTCGGGTAGGGCGCAAGATCGACAAAGGCACCGGCTATGGCCGGCCGCCACAGCATTACGACGACGAACTGGTCCATGTCGGCCCGGGCACGCCGTGCGGCGAAATGATGCGGCGCTACTGGCACCCGATCGCGCTGTCGGAACAGGCGACAACCCGGCCGCGCAAGATCAAGCTGCTCGGCGAGGATTTGATTCTATTCCGCGACCGCAAGGGCCGCCCCGGCCTGCTGTATCCGCGCTGCATGCATCGCGGCACGACCTTGTTCTACGGCAAGGTCGAGGACGAGGGCATCCGCTGCTGCTATCACGGCTGGCTCTTCGGCGTCGACGGCACCTGCCTCGATCAGCCGTGCGAGCCGGAACACGGCTTGCACCGCGACGTGGCCCGCCAACCCTGGTACCCGGTCGAGGAACGGTATGGGCTGGTGTTCGCCTATCTCGGCCCGGCCGAGAAAAAACCGATCCTGCCGCGCTACGACATTCTCGAGGAGCTCGAGCCGAACCAGGACATCATGGCCCGTCAGATGGGCGCGCAGACCGGCGACGGTACCATGCCGACGGCGCCCTATAGCTGGGTCCATCTCAACGACAATGTGATCGACCCCTATCACGTCTATGTCCTGCACTCGACCTTCTCGAACGTACAGTTCTCGCATCAGTTCATCGTCAAGCCGCACCAGGTCGACTTTTTCCAAAGCGAAGTCGGCATCTGCTATTCGGCGGTGCGCGACATGGGCGATGGCCGTCTGCTCGACCGCGTCTCGTCCTTCATCATGCCGTGCATCATGTCGGTGCCCGACACGCGCGGCGATCTGCAGCACCGGCGCTCGTCGCGCATCGGCTGGATCGTGCCGATGGACGACGAGGCCTTCACCACCTTCACCGCGGGCACCATCACCAAGGGCGAAAAGCAGTTATTCTCGCCGCTCGACTTCAACGGCAAGACCTGGGCGCAGATGACCGAGGCCGAGCATCAGGACACGCCCGGCGACTACGAAGCACAGGCCGGGCAGGGCACGATCAGCCTCCATTCGGAGGAACACCTGGCACAGTCGGATCGCGGCATCGTGATGATGCGGCGGCTGTTGAAAGAGCAGATGAAGCTGGTGGCCGCCGGCGGCGACCCGATCAACGTCGCCTACGATCTGTCCAAGGCGACCATCAAGGTTCCTTCCGGCAACTTCTTCCGCAAGAAGGAAGCGGCGGAATAACTATCGCGGCGCGGTAATATCGATCAGCGTCGGCGGCGGAATGGCCGCCGGCGCCGTTGTCTGGGCTAGTGGCGCCGGCGCCGCGCGCTTCGGCGTCTGCCAGGTCAGGCTGCCGAACTCATGGCAACGCGGACAATGCGCCGACCATTCGGCGAGCTCCGCGCCGCAATGCAAGCAGACGTAGGCGGGATCGGCGACCGGCGTGTTGGCTGCCCGCCCCAGCCACGCGCGGGCCGCCGCCATATCGCCGTGCTCTTGCTCCTCGAGCCGCGCCATGAGGCGGCATACGCGGGGACTGGGGTGATCGGCGCCGGCGCCCGCCGCCATCAAATGCCGCCGCGCCTCGCCCCAAAGCTTCGCGTCGAGTGCCGCTTCGGCCACGGCCAAGTGGCTCTCGGCGTGCTCGGGATTGGCGGCAACCAGTTTCTCGACCCGCTTCAAGCGCTGCAGTGGGGCCTCGTCGCCGAACAAGGCGGTGAAGGCGCGCGCGACGTCGGGACGCGGCGCCTCCTTCCAGGCCGCCAGCAAGGTGCGGATGGCACGGCGTGCCCGCGACTGCGCGTTCTGGAGTTGCGCGAGGCGAATGGCCGCCGGCGCGAACGTGCGATCGTGGGTCACCGATTTTTCCGCGAGCGCGGCGGCCTTTGCCGTGTCGCCCACCGCCTCCGCGGCACGGCTTTGCTCATGGAGCAGCACGGCTCGGTGATGACGTCCCGTCGCGGCCTCGACGGCCTTGCGCCCCATCGCCTCGACCAGAGTCGCCTCGGCCTCGACCCATTGCCCCGCGCGGGCGCGCAATTGATAGAGGCGATGCAGCACCCACGGCGTCTTCGGCCGCAACTCCTTGGCGCGCTCGACCAGCTTCAGCGCCGCCGCCTCGTCGCCGGCGTGGAGCGCTTGCATCAACAAGCCGCGCAGTCCGAGGAATTCGGTCTCGGCCCGCTCCAACATCGCGCTGAAATATCGCCGCGCGGCGTCGTGATCGCCGTTGAGTTGCGCGGCCTGTGCCGACAACAGCAGCGTCAGCGGCGGATCGGCGAGCAGCGTGTCGGCCCGTCGCGAATGCTTGATCGCTTCCTCGGGATCACCCGCGGCGACCGCGACCATGCCTTGCGTCAGTGCCCGGAAACCGGCTTCCCGGCGGCGTTCGCGGCGCCAGCGGAGATAGGCCGCCGGCGCCGTGATCAGCCGGCGCAGCAGATGAAACAGGCCGGCCGCAAGCGCGCCGAGCAGCATCACGCCCAACGCCAGCACCGCGACATTAGTGTCGATGCGCCAGCCCTGCCAATCGAGCTCGACCGTGCCGGGACGATCGGCGATGAAAATGGCGATCGCAATCAGAACGACGATAACAATCAGCGCAGGCAGCGCCCGAATCACGGCTTATCCCCGGATTGGGCGACCTTGTCCTGCCATAGTTGGGCCAGCGTTTTCTCGGCGGTGACCCGCCGCATCGCCCGGGCGGACCACGGCGCAGCGGCCTTGGCGGCATCGCCGGAAAGATCATCAAGCGCGCCGACGGCTGCGGCAAGATTGCCGCCGCGGAGTGCGACGTCGGCTTTCGCGATCGCGGTCTCGGTCGCACCGCGCGGCGCCGGCGCGTCAGGGCCGACGCGGCGGATCACGACGAGCCTCTCGAGCCGGTCCAGCAATTGTTGCCACCAATCGATATGCGCTCCGCCGCGCGGCGCGCGGAGAATGGCCGGCGCAACGCGACGGTCGAACTGCTCCGCCAAGGTGGCGAGCGACGGTATTCCGGTTTTTGCGTCGGCTTCCAGCGAGGCAAGAGTCTTCGTCATTGCCGCGTCATTGCCGGCCAACGCTTGCGCCGCCGATAGTTCCGCGGT
>JASHUX010000051.1 GCA_030039775.1 Alphaproteobacteria bacterium
GGCGGCACGACAACCGGCGGAGATAAGCCGCCCCCCAACGGCGGCGGCAGCCTGAAGTCAGTTCTGCCAATACTGCCGCTCGTCGGCGGCGGGCATGGCGACCATCGCGGCGAACGCCGTCCCGAGCAGGCTCATCGCGACGATAAAAGCACCGCCCCGGTGGATAAGACTAATGCGCCGAAAACCACGGACACGCCGTCACAGACAAAGGGCGCGCCGACGGCGGACCAATAATCGATCGTACGTTCCGGCGATTCGCTATTTCGGACGGCGGAACTCGATGAACCGGTAAAATACAACGATCAGGACGAAGCCGATCACGACGCCGGGCGGAATCGTTTGCAAGAAATGCATCGCGTTGCCGGCGACGTCGCTGATGAACTGGCCGCTGGCGTCATCGCCCAGGATGACGTTGAGCAGCACGCATAACACGACCAACAGGAACGCCGCCTCGACGACGAGCCAGCCGATCTGCCTCAACCGGTCGATTACAGTCATGTTTCGACGATGGGGTGGAGCGCGCTGCCCCACCCCATAGCCAAGGATTTAGCTGACTTTACGTTGCGAGAACAGCCAGAGGATGACGCCTAAGGCGATCAATCCTACCAGGCCGTTCGAGCCGAGATCCTTGACCAAGCCGATGATGTTGTTGACCACTCCGCCGAAGAACGGCAGCGTGCCGCCAACCAATAGGCCGGCGACGATCGCCAGCGCCAACAGCATCAATCCGATCTCGGTCAACGAACCGATCCACCCCTTAATCCGGGCTAAGACATCCATTTTTCGTTTCCTCCGTGGTGACCCACGCTGGCATCGTTCGACCAGCAGGGAAACGCTAGCACAGAGTCCCCGTGCCCAAAAGATAGGCTTTCGACTCGGGGCTGTGCCCCGATAAGGGCACTGCGGCTGTTAGTTGACCCGCGCGAAGACCAGCGACGCGTTGGTACCGCCAAATCCGAACGAGTTGGACAACGCATAGCGCACCGAACGTTCTTGCGCCGTGTGCGGCACCAGATTGAGGTCGCAGCCGTCGGACGGATGATCGAGATTGAGCGTCGGCGGCACAACGCCGTCGCGAATCGCGAGAATGGAGAAAATCGCCTCGACGCTGCCGGCGGCGCCCAGCAGGTGACCGATCGCCGACTTGGTCGACGACATCGCGAGCTTATAGGCGTGCTCGCCGAACATGCGTTTGACCGCGCCCAACTCGATCTCATCGCCCAGCGGGGTCGAGGTGCCGTGCGCGTTGATGTAGTCGATCTTTTCCTTCTCGATGCCGGCGCGCTTCACCGCGTTGCGCATGGCGCGAAAGGCGCCGTTGCCGTCTTCGACGGGCGCTGTGATGTGATACGCGTCGCCCGACATGCCGTAGCCGATCACTTCGGCATAGATTTTGGCGCCGCGTGCCTTGGCGTGCTCCAATTCCTCCAAAACAACAATGCCGGCCCCCTCGCCCATCACGAAACCGTCGCGATCTTTGTCCCAGGGCCGCGACGCTTTGGTCGGCGTGTCGTTGAAGCTCGTCGAGAGCGCCCGCGCCGCGGCAAAGCCGGCCATGCCGAGCCGGCATACCGCCGCTTCGGTGCCGCCGGCGACCATGACGTCGGCATCGTCCCACATGATGATGCGGGCGGCGTCGCCGATCGCGTGCGCGCCCGTCGAGCATGCCGTCACGACAGCATGGTTCGGGCCTTTGAAGCCGTAACGGATCGCGACATGACCCGACGCCAGATTGATCAGGCAGGCGGGAATGAAAAACGGCGACAGGCGGCGCGGTCCCTTCTCGCCCAAAGTCAGCGCGCCCTCGTTGATACCGGGCAGGCCGCCGATACCGGACCCGACCATCACGCCGGTGCGCTCGCGGTTTTCCTCGTCCTGCGGCTTCCAGCCGGCGTCGGTCACGGCCTGCTCGGCGGCGGCCAGCGCGTAGACGATGAAATCGTCCATCTTGCGCTGATCCTTCGGCGACACCCAGTCGTCGGCGTTGAACAGGCCCGATGCGGTGTCGCCCCGCGGCACCTGGCCCGCGATCTTCGCGGTCAGGTCGGAGACGTCGAAATCCTGGATCGCGCGGATGCCGGACTGTCCCGCGGTGAGGCGCTGCCACACATTCTCGACGCCGATGCCGAGCGGTGTGACCAAGCCGATGCCGGTAACGACGACTTGTCTCATGAGGGATTGGCCCGGCGGCCGAGCCGGACCGGGTTAGGTGTGTTGCTCGATAAAGTTGATCGCGTCCTTTACGGTCACGATCTTTTCCGCAGCATCATCGGGAATTTCGCAGCCGAATTCCTCCTCGAACGCCATCACCAACTCGACGGTGTCGAGGCTGTCGGCCCCGAGATCGTCGATGAAGCTGGCATTGTCGGTCACCTTGGACTCTTCGACTCCAAGATGCTCCACCACGATCTTCTTTACTCGCTCCGAGACCTCGCTCATCGCCTAACACCTCGATTATGCTTCATTGATTTGATGCCACGCCGCGGGGGCTGCAAGGGCGCCGGTCATGTAACATGTCCGCTAATCCTTGCCAATAGCGCGGCAAAATGGCGGCTAAAACATGGCTAGTCCGCCGTTGACATGCAAGCAGTGACCGGTGACGTATCGGGCCTCGTCGCTTGCGAGAAACAGCACGCAGGCCGCTACCTCGTCGGGCGTCCCGATTCGCGCCATCGGGATCGATGCGGCGATTCGTTCCTTCTGCTCCGGGCTGAGCGCGTCGGTCAAGGCCGTGGCGATGAAGCCGGGGGCGACACAATTAACGGTAATGCCGCGGGAGGCGACTTCCCCTGCCAAAGCCTTGGAAAACCCGACCATGCCGGCCTTGGCGGCGGCATAATTCGTTTGTCCGGGATTGCCGGTGGCGCCGACCACGGAGGTGATCGCGACGATGCGTCCCCATCGCCGCCGCATCATGCCTCTGATGGCGGCCCGCGCCAGACGAAAACCGGCCGTGAGGTCGACGTCGATGACCTTGGCCCAGTCCTCGTCTTTCATGCGGAGCAAGAGCTGATCGCGCGTAAGGCCCGCGTTGTTGACCAAAATATCCACAGAACCAGCAACTTGCTCGGCATCTTTGATGAGCTTTTCGCCCGAGTCCGCGAGCGACAGGTCGGCGGCGACGGCAAATGCGCGCTCGCCAAGCGCCCCGCGCAGCGACTCCAGCGCATCGACCCGGGTACCGCTTAGCACGACCTTTGCGCCGGCCCCGTGCAGCGCCCGCGCGATCGCGGCGCCGATGCCGCCGGAAGCGCCGGTTACCAGGGCCGCCTTGCCGCTCAGGTCGAACATGACATCGTCCTAAAGCGCTTTCGCGAGCACGTCGATATCGGCCGGGGTCCCGATCGCGGACGCGGCCAGCTCACGATCGATCCGCTTGGCGAAGCCCGTCAGCACCTTGCCGGCACCGATCTCCACCAGTTCGGTGACGCCACGCTCCTTCATCGCAAGCACGCTTTCGCGCCAGCGCACCAGCGATGTCACCTGCTCGACTAGCAGAGCGCGGATCGTCGGCGGATCGTCGACCGGCGCGGCCGTGACGTTGGCGACCAGGGGCACGGACGGCGCGGCAATATCGATTACCGCCAACGCCAACGCCATCTCCTCGGCGGCGGGCGCCATTAAGGCACAGTGGAATGGCGCCGATACCGCCAACATCGTCGGACGACGCGCGCCGCGCGCGGAGGCTTCCACCATCGCCCGTTCGACCGCCGCGCGGTCGCCGCTGACCACGACCTGACCGGGGCAATTGTCGTTGGAAACCGAGCACACTTGATCTTGCGCGACCGTCGCCGCGACGGCGCGCGCCGTTTCGAGATCCAAACCCAAGAGCGCCGCCATCGCGCCGACGCCGACCGGGACGGCCCGCTGCATCGCGGTGCCGCGACGCTTCAATAGGCGCGCCGCCTTGGCCACGCCGAAAGCGCGCGCCGCCGCCAATGCCGAATATTCCCCCAGGGAATGGCCGGCGACAAATGCCACGTCGCGTTTGAGATCGACGCCGGCTTCACGCTCCAGAACGCGAACCACCGCGAGACTCACCGCCATCAACGCGGGCTGGGCGTTGGCCGTCAGCACCAGCTCGTCTTCCGGCCCTTCGAACATCAGCCGAGATAAATTCTGCGACAACGCGTCGTCGATTTCGGCAAACGTGTCGCGCGCGGCGGGAAACGCCGCCGCCAGCTCACGTCCCATGCCGACGGCTTGCGAGCCCTGCCCTGGAAAGACGAACGCGCGGGTCACGCTAATAGATCGACGCCCAGGAGACGTCCCAGATGTCGAGCGCCGGACGATAGCGATTGCACTGCAAGTGGTTATCGGCGATCTCGCCGCCTTGCTCCGTCTTGACCGTGTCCTGCCCCAGCACCGTATAACCGGTGGTGCAGATTTGTTCGGCCTTCCAGGCCAGTAGCGTCTCGGTCGACCCGCCGGCCGCCGGCCGGTCGGCCGACACGCCGAAACGATACCGAGAATCGTCACCGATCGTGCCGCAGGCCGAAAGCCCCGCCACTAATAGGATCGCCACCCAGAATCGCATGCTTCCACCTTCCCCTGGCCGTTCCGATATCATCGCCTCCCGGGCGTGTCCAGCAAACGAAAAATGGCGGGAAACGGTGCGGGACTAGCCTTTTTATCGACCCCATGGTAGCGAAACCGGATTGCGAGTGCGTATCATTATGGGCGAGGACTTTCGGGGAGTGAGCACAGTGATACCGTCTTTCTCACGTCGCGGGGCGCTGGTTTGCCTGTTTACCCTGGCACTGACCGTCCCGACCGTTGCGACGCGCGCAGATACCGCGCCGGACGCCCGCCAGTTCATTAACACCCTGGTCAACAACGCCCTGCACGTTCTGGCCGATACCAAGACCAATGAAACCCTGCGCGAACAGCAATTCGCCGCGCTGTTACGCAACAATTTCGATATTCCGCGGATCGCACGGTTCGTGCTCGGCCGCTATTGGACCAGCGC
>JASHUX010000383.1 GCA_030039775.1 Alphaproteobacteria bacterium
TGTCGCGCGACATCGCCACCGTAGATCGCGCACTCTATAACGCGACGTGGCTGCACGAGCCGAATTCCGGCACGTCGGAACTCTGGAACGAGCGTATCGAGGACTACGCCGCCGAATTGCTCGACAAGCAATGGCGCAAGCTGCGCAAAGAATCGCGCAAGCTGGACCTTTCGGACTCGCCGGCGTTTCACAAATTCCGAATCGCGGCGAAAAAACACCGCTATACCATTGAGGTTCTGGGCTCGCTCTATCACAAGAAAGAGGTCAAGCCCTATCTACAGCGCGTCGTGGCGTTACAGGACGTCCTGGGCGACATGCGCGACGCGATGGTGGCGGAAGAACTGATCGGACAGCTCGATATCACGCCGGCGGTGCAGGCTTCGGCACACAAATGGCTGGAGCGCCGCACCAGCGAAAGCCGAAAGCGCTTCCCCGACTACAGCAAGGCGTTTCGGCGCGAAACGCCATTTTGGGAGCGTTGACATGCGCGTCGATATCTTTGTCGACGTCGTTTGCCCGTGGTGCTTCATCGGCAAGCGCCGGCTCGAGCGTGCGCTGGCGATGCGACCCGACTTGCCGATGCAAAAGATGTGGCGCCCGTTTCAACTCAATCCCGACATGCCCGAAGGCGGTGTGCCGGCGGACGCGTTCTTTGCCGAGAAATTCGGCTCGCTCGCCCAATTCAAGGAACGGCGCGGCACGGTCGTGGATATCGGCGCCGCGGTCGGCATCGATTTCGCGTACGAGCGCATCGCCATCGAGCCGAACACGCTCGACGCGCATCGCCTGATCCGTTACGCGCTGAAGCGCGGCCGCGGCGACTTTATCGTCGAGGCGCTGTTCACTGCGCATTTCATCGACGGCCGCGATATCGGCGACCGCCCGACGCTTGCTGCGATCGCCGGCGAGAACGGGCTCGACAGCGTCGAGGTGGCGGCATTTCTCACAAGCGGTGGCGAGCGCGATACGTTGCTCGCCGAGGAACAAGAGGCGCGGCGCATCGGCGTCTCCGCCGTGCCATGCTATATCTTCGATGGGCAATACGCCGTCGCCGGCGCGCAAGAGCCGGAATTTTTTCTGCCGATTTTCGACCTCGCCCTCACGGGCGCGCCCGCAAAATAGCAATGCGATTTGTCTTTGTGCTCGGTCTCGCGTGCCTGCTCGGGGTTGGGTTTCCTGCGCACCACGCTGGTGCGACCAGCGGCAAGGAACTTTACCAATCGTGCGTAGCGAAGGGCGCGAAAGCCGCGCATGGCGTGGACTGCGCCGCCTATATCCTCGGCTTCATCGACGGCATGATCATGGGCTACACCGCACACGGCACCAGCCGCGGCTATTGCCCGCCCGTCACCGGCGTATCGGTCGCGCACGGCCGCGCGATCATCGAGAAATGGCTGCGCGACCACCCCGAGCGGCTCAACACCGACGCAGGCATCCTGGCGGGGCTTGCCTTGTCCGAAGCGTATCCCTGCAAGTAATCGCTCAAGCCGGCACCTTGACCGGCGCTTCCGCGATCTCGGCCAGTTGCGTCAGCAAGGCACCGGCGCCGCGCAGCCGCTCGCGTGGATCGTCCCAGCTTCTGGTCACGACCAAGCGCTGATCCGGGCGCAAGCGCGCCGTATTCGCCTGGCGTTGCAGGAATTGCACCAGCCCGGCCGGATTGGCGAAACGTTCGCTGCGGAACGAAATCACCGCGCCCTTCGGGCCGGCATCGAGCTTCTGCACACCGGCGCGACGGCAGAGCTGCTTGATGGCGATGGTCTCGAGCAGATTGTCGACCTCCGGCGGCAACGTGCCGAAGCGGTCGACCAGCTCCGCGGCGAAGGCGTCGATCTCGCGCCGGTCGACAAGCTGCGCGACGCGGCGATAAAGGCCGAGGCGCAGGTTGAGGTCGCCGACATAGGTTTCGGGGATCAGCACCGGCGTGCCGAGCGTGATCTGCGGCGTCCATTCGTCGGCGCCGGTCTCGCCCGCGCCGCTGCGCGCCGCGGCGACGGCTTCCTCCAGCATGTGCTGATAGAGCTCGATGCCGACCTCGCGGATATGGCCCGACTGTTCCTGGCCGAGCAGATTGCCGGCGCCGCGAATGTCGAGATCGTGGCTCGCCAGGATAAATCCCGCGCCGAGTTGGTCCAACGTCTGCATCACTTCGAGCCGCTTTTGCGCCGCGTCCGTCAGCATCTTGCCGGGCGGCAACGTGAAATAGGCGTAGGCGCGCTGTTTGGCGCGGCCGATGCGGCCGCGCAGCTGATAAAGCTGCGCCAGGCCGAACATGTCGGCGCGATGGACGATCAGCGTGTTCGCGGTCGGAATATCGAGCCCGGATTCGATAATGTCGGTCGAGAGCAACAGGTCGAAATCGTGACGGTCGAACGCCGCCATCACGTCTTCGAGCGCGTTGGGCGCGAGCTTGCCATGGGCGATCGCGACCTTGAGATCGCGCGCCATCTCGCGGAGCGCCGTCCGCGCTTCGTCGAGATCGGCGATGCGCGGCACGACATAGAATATCTGACCGCCGCGATGACGCTCGCGCTGGATCGCCTCGCGCAAGACGACCGGGTCGTAGGGCAGCACAAAGCTTCGCACCGCCAGCCGGTCGATGGGCGGCGTCGCGATCACGCTCATCTCGCGCACACCCGCGAGCGCCAGTTGCAGCGTGCGCGGGATCGGCGTCGCGGTCAGCGTCAGCACGTGGACGTCCGCCTTCAGCTTTTTCAGCTTTTCCTTTTGCGCCACCCCGAAATGTTGCTCTTCGTCGATCACGAGCAGGCCGAGATGGCGGAAACTCACGCCTTTGCCGAGCAGCGCGTGCGTGCCGACGACGATGTCGATCTTGCCTTCGCCTAGTTCCGCCTTGATCTGCACCGCGTCCTTGGCGCTCACCATCCGCGACAGTTGCGCGACCTTTACCGGCAGACCGGCAAAACGTTCGGTAAAGCGCTGATAGTGCTGCCGGGCCAACAGCGTCGTCGGCACCACCACCGCGACCTGTCCGCCGGCCATTACCGTGACGAAGGCGGCGCGCAGCGCCACCTCGGTCTTGCCGAAGCCGACATCGCCGCAGATCAACCGGTCCATCGGCTTGCCCGAGCCGAGATCGGCCAACGTCTCGGCGATCGACTTGTCCTGATCCTCCGTCTCGGGGAACGGGAAGCGCGCGGCGAATTCCTCGTATAGTCCCTCGGGCGCCGTGATGGTTTCGCCCTGGCGGATCTGGCGTTGCGCCGCCACCGCGATCAAGTCGTTGGCGATGTCCAGGATGCGCGCCTTGACCCGCGCCTTGCGCGATTGCCAGCCGACGCCGCCGAGCTTGTCGAGCTGCGCCAGCGCGTCCTCGTTGCCGTAGCGCGACAGCATCTCGATGTTTTCGACCGGGACATAGAGCTTGTCGTCGCCGGCGTAGAAGAGGCGCAGGCAGTCGTGCGGCGCGCCGGCAACGTCGAGCGTCTCCAGCCCGTCGTAGCGCCCGACGCCATGATCGATATGAACCACCAGGTCGCCGGGCTGAAGGGCCGAAACTTCGGCGATGAAATTGTCATTGCGCGCGCGCCGCCGTGCCGGCCGCGCCATGCGCTCGCCCAGGATATCCTGCTCGGTCAGGACCGTGACTTTATCGGCAGCGTAACCGTGCTCGATCGGCAACACCGCGGAGCCGAACGTGCCCTCCGGCAGATTCTCGAACCCGGCCCAGTCGGCGATGCGCGACGGCGTCGCGACGCCATGCTCATGCAGCACATTCTCGAGCCGGTCGGCGGAGCCGATGCTGTACGCAACGATCAGCACCCGCCGTCCCGCTGTCCGTTCCTGGCCGAGCCGGTCGCGCACCGCATCGAACAGATTGACGTTCGGGTCGTTGCGCGTGGCGGCAAAGCCCGCGATCGGGCGCGCGCCCGCGTCGTAGGAGGCGACGCCTTCCGGCGCCGCGAATGCGCTCAGCTCGGCGACGGCGCTCGTGTGCAGGATCGCCTGCCATTCGCGCGTCTCGATGGTGAATTGCTCCGGCCGTACCGGACGGTACAGCGGCGCGCCGCGCTTCACGTCGAGCCGCGCCTGGTAGAAATCGTCGATCGCGACGAGCCGGTCGTGACGCGCGGCGTCGACCGTGCCGTCCATCGTCACCGTCGCGCCGGGAGTGTAATCGAACAACGTTTCGAGCTTGTCGTAGTACAGCGGCAGCCAGTGCTCCATCGCGGCGAAGCGATGACCGGCGCTGACGCTTTCGTAGAGCGGATCGTTATCGGCGACGGTGCCGAACTGCTCGCGGTAGCGCGTGCGAAAGCGCTGGATCGCCGCATCGTCGAACAGCACCTCGCTCACCGGCTGCAGCCGCACGGCATCGAGATTGCCTGTCGTGCGCTGCGTCAGCGGGTCGAAGGTCCGTACGGCCTCCAACTGCTCGCCGAAAAAATCGAGTCGCAACGGCTCTG
>JASHUX010000384.1 GCA_030039775.1 Alphaproteobacteria bacterium
ACTTCGGTGTCGCGGAAATCGGTGCTGCCGGTCTTCGCGAAGGACAACGGCTTGCTGTTCTACCCCGTCCAGTACGAAGGCGAGGAATCGCAGCGCGGCGTGTTCTATACCGGCGCCGCCCCGAACCAGCAGGCCATTCCCGCCGTCGAATATTTGATGAGCAAGGAGGGCGGCGGCGCCAAGCGCTGGGTGCTCGAAGGTACCGACTACGTCTATCCGCGCACCACCAACAAGATTCTGCGTGCGTTCCTCCATCTGCACGGCGTGACCGATGCCGACATCATGGAGAACTACACGCCGTTCGGCTTCTCCGACTGGCAGACCGAGGTCGCGGCGATCAAGAAATTCGCCTCGGCCGGCAAGAAAACGGCGGTGGTCTCCACCATCAACGGCGACGCCAACGTGCCGTTCTATAAAGAGCTCGCCAACGAAGGCATTAAGGCGACCGACATCCCGGTCGTGGCGTTCTCGGTCGGCGAGGAAGAGCTCTCCGGCATGGACACCAAGAACCTGGTCGGCCATCTGGCGGCCTGGAACTACTTCGAGTCCGTGAAGACGCCGGAGAACGCCGCCTTCATCAAGGAATGGCACACCTTCATCAAGAACCCGAAGCGCACCACCAACGACCCGATGGAGGCGCACTATATCGGCTTCAAGATGTGGACCCAGGCCGTGTTGCAGGCCGGCACGACCGACGTCGACGCGGTTCGTGAGGCGATGATCGGCCAGCGCGTTAAGAACCTGACCGGAAGCTGGGCCGAGATGCTGCCGAACCACCACCTCACCAAGCCGGTGCTGATCGGCGAAATTCGTCCCGACGGCCAGTTCTCGGTCGTGTGGAAAACGCCGAAGCCGGTGCCGGGCGAAGCCTGGGCGACGAAATATCTCGCCGAGGACAAGGGCAAGCACGCCGATTGGTTATTCCCCTGGGTGTGCGAGAGTTGCACCAGCCCGACCTATAAGACATACGAGTAACAGCTGAACGGTTGGATCGGCCCCGGCTGGGGCCGATCCCGCCGTTTCATCTTGGGTGTGGTATGCAAGCGATGGTCTGTCGGCTGCGCCTGTTTCTATTGGCTTTTCTACCGCTGCTGCTCGCGGTCCACGGCGGATTCGCCGCCACCGACGATGCAAAGCTCGCCTCCTTGGTGGCGCAACTCGGCGCAGACGATTTCGACCAGAAGGTCGCAGCCGTCGGCGAGCTCGCCGCCATCCCTGATCCGCGCGTCGTCGCCGTGCTAAAGGCGTTGGAAGACGGCAACCTCTACGTCACCAAGGACAAGAAGGTCGTGCTTGCCGCGCAGGACGGCGATAATTTCGCGACATCCGATCCGGTTACCGGCGCCAAGATCGGCACCGCCACGTCGGACGACATCGACCAGATCATCGTCAACAATCGCGTGCGGACGGTTATCGACGCAGCCCTCGGTACGCTCAACCTGTTCAGTCCCGACCGCGACGCCCGTCTCGCGGCGGCGCTCGACTTGATCAAGAACCCGTCGCCCACTGCCGGGCCGGCCCTGGTGAAGGCGCTTGCCGCGGAGCAGGACGCGGCGATCAGGCAAGACATGACGCTGGCCCTGGCGGAGGCGCGGCTCAACGCGCCTGACAAGAAGGTGCAGCTCGCGGCGATCGCCGAATTGTCGGGATCCATGGATCCCGCGGTCTTCAACATCCTCTCGGCGCTGCACGACAGCACCGGCCTCGATCCCGACGTGAAGAAGGCGGACGAGAACGCGCTCGCCGCGATCTCGCAGCGGCTGCAACTGGTCCGCATCGGCATGACTCTGTTCGAGGGCCTGTCGCTCGGATCGATCCTGCTGCTGGCGGCGATCGGCCTGTCGATCACCTTCGGCGTGATGGGCGTCATTAACATGGCGCACGGCGAGATGATCATGCTGGGTGCCTATTCGACCTATGTCGTGCAGCAATTGTTCGTCGGCTACCTGCCGGCCGATTGGCTCGACGCTTATCTGATCGTTTCGCTGCCCGTGGCTTTCGTGGTGACGGCCGCCGTCGGCATCGCGTTGGAGCGCAGCGTCATCCGGTTCCTGTACACGCGGCCGCTCGAAACGTTGCTCGCGACATGGGGCGTGAGCCTGATCCTGCAACAGTTCGTCCGCACCATCTTCGGCTCGCCGAACAAGGCGGTCGACAATCCGTCCTACATGACGGGGGGCTTCGACCTGATCGGCGGCGCCTTCATCACCTGGAACCGGCTGGTCATCCTGGTTTTCTGCTTCATCGTGCTTGGCGTGTTGGGTCTGATCCTGAAGCGCACGAGCTTCGGCCTCCATATGCGCGCGGTGACGCAGAACCGCGACATGGCAGCGGCGATGGGGATTCCGACCGCGCGGATCGACGCCTTGACCTTCGGGCTCGGGTCCGGAATCGCCGGCATCGCCGGCGTGGCGCTGTCGCAGATCGGCAACGTCAGCCCTAATCTCGGCACCATCTATATCGTCGACAGTTTCATGGTGGTGGTGTTCGGCGGCGTGGGCAGTCTCTTCGGCACGCTCGCGGGCGCCATGTCGCTGGGCATCGTCAACAAGTTGTTGGAGCCGGTCGCCGGAGCGGTGCTGGGCAAGGTCGTCGTGCTGATCGCGATCATCCTGTTTATCCAACGCCGCCCACGCGGTCTGTTCGCGCTGCGCGGCCGCGCGGCCGAGAATTGACGATGGGGTCGCTGCTCGATCGTCGCGGCTGGATCGGCTTTCTCGCCACCGGCTTGGTGCTGATCGTGGTGGTCCCGCTGCTCAATACGCTGCCCGCGGATTCGCCGGCGCATCTCGCCGATTATCTCGTGCCGCTGTTCGGCAAGTACGCCTGCTACGCGCTTTTGGCGCTGAGCCTCGATCTGGTCTGGGGCTATGCCGGCATTTTGTCGCTCGGCCACGGCGCCTTCTTCGCCCTCGGCGGCTATGCGATGGGTATGTATCTGATGCGCCAGGTCGGCACGCGCGGCGTCTATCAGAATCCGATCTTGCCCGATTTCATGGTGTTCCTGAATTGGAAAGAATTGCCCTGGTACTGGTATGGCTTCGATCATTTCGCCTTCGCCGCGCTGATGATCGTGTTAGTACCGGGCATTCTCGCTTTCGTGTTCGGCTGGCTTGCGTTCCGCTCGCGCGTCACCGGCGTTTACCTCTCGATTATTACCCAGGCGCTGACCTACGCGCTGTGGCTCGCGTTCTTCCGTAACGACATGGGATTCGGCGGCAATAACGGGATGACCGATTTCAAGGACCTGCTTGGCATGCCATTGCAGAGCGGCGCGATGCATCGGGGTCTCTATATCGCGTCGGTGGTGGCGATGGGGCTCGGCTTTCTGGTGTGCCGCTATATCGTGACGTCGAAGCTCGGTCGTTTGCTGTTGGCGGTGCGCGACGCGCAAAGCCGCGTGCGATTCCTCGGCTATTCCGTCGCCCATGCCCAAGTCTTCGTCTTTACAATTTCCGCCGTGCTCGCCGGCATCGCGGGTGCGCTCTACGTACCGCAGGTCGGCATCATCAATCCCAGCGAGTTCTCGCCGGCGAACTCCATCGAAATCGCCATCTGGGTTGCGGTCGGCGGCCGAGGTACGCTGGTTGGCGCTTTGGTCGGCGCCGTCATCATCAATTACGCCAAGACCTATCTCACCGGTGCCGTCCCGGAGGCATGGCTCTATTTTCTCGGCGCGATCTTTATCCTGGTGACTCTGGTATTTCCGAACGGCATCGTCGGGCTGGTCAATCGCTGGCGCGGACCGCGCCGTGCGCCGCCGGCTGCGCCGCGAGGGCTTCTCGACGAAAAGGTCGCACCATGACCGTCGAAGCTTCGCCGGGCACGACCTCGCCCGAATTCACTACGTCGCTGCTCTATCTTGACGGCGTAACAGTGAGTTTCGACGGGTTCAAGGCATTGAACGCCCTGTCATTCGTGATCGACCGCGGCGAACTCCGTTGCATCATTGGGCCGAACGGCGCCGGCAAGACCACGATGATGGACGTCGTCACCGGCAAGACGCGGCCAGACGAGGGACAGGTGACGTTCAACGGCAAGTTCGACCTGACCCGGCTCGATGAGGCGGCGATCGCCAATCTAGGTATCGGCCGCAAGTTCCAGAAGCCGACAGTGTTTGAGAATCTATCGGTTTTCGCCAATCTCGAACTGGCGAGGAAGACAGTGCGCGGCATCACCCGCACACTGCTCGCCAAGCTCGACACTGGCGCGCGCGACGAGATCGCAGCGATGACCCGCCGCATTGGTCTTGCCGGGCGCGAGGAGATTCTGGCCGGCGCGCTGAGCCATGGCCAGAAGCAATGGCTCGAAATCGGCATGCTCTTGATTCAGGATGCCCAGCTTCTCTTGCTGGACGAGCCTGTTGCCGGCATGACCGACCGTGAGACCGAGGCAACCGCCGATCTAGTACGCTCGCTTGCTGGCGAGCACACCGTGGTGGTGGTCGAACACGATATGGAGTTCGTGCGCAGCCTCGCATCGCGGGTCACCGTACTGCACGAAGGATCGGTGCTGGCTGACGGCTCGATCGACTTCGTGCAGAATCATCAAGCCGTTATCGATGTCTATCTCGGACGCTAAGCGATGCTGTCGGCAGAGAACATCGACCTCTATTACGGCGCCAGTCACATCCTCCGGGGCGTCAGCCTGATGGCAGAGCCGGGCCAAATTACTTGCGTCATGGGGCGTAATGGCGTCGGCAAGACAAGTCTAATGCGCGCGCTGATTGGGCTGCAGCCCATCCGGGCCGGCACGATCATGTGGGAGGGTGGCAACATCACCAACCTCAAGCCGCACGAGCGCGCGCGACGCGGCATCGCCATCGTGCCACAAGGGCGCGAGATTTTTCCGCGCCTCACCGTTCGGGAAAATCTCGACACGGGCCTTGCCCCGCTGCCGCGCAACAAGCGGAAGGTTCCTGACGAGGTCTTCGCCTTGTTTCCAGTGCTGAACGAGATGCTCGGCCGGCGGGGCGGCGATCTCTCCGGCGGTCAGCAGCAACAGCTAGCCATCGGTCGGGCGCTAGTGACGCAACCGCGCCTCTTGATTCTCGACGAGCCGACCGAGGGCATCCAGCCGTCGATCATCAAGGATATCGAGCGCG
>JASHUX010000385.1 GCA_030039775.1 Alphaproteobacteria bacterium
GAGCGCGGCGAGCCGCGTTTCTGATATGCCGCGCTATCTCGCGGCGCTGACGATCGTCTTGTTGCTGGGCATGGTGTTGGCGCGCGTCGCGATGTTGCGGCGGCAGGGCGTGCGCGCCATGAATTTCGGCAGGCAGGACAAGACGGATTTCCTCATTCCACCCTTCATGTTCTTCTATTTCTACATCGTGTTCGCCAACGCGTTCGGCTGGCCGACCATCGCGCACCAGCAACTATTCGTATCGGAAACGGCAGCGTGGCTCGGCGTCGCGTGTTGTGCTGGTGGGCTCTTGTTCCTGCTGTGGAGCCTGATCTCGTTCGGCCGCAGCTTCCGCGTCGGCATCGACGATGAGAATCCGGACAAACTCATCACCAGCGGGGTATTCGCGTGGAGCCGGAACCCGATCTACGTCGCATTCTGGTTCATCCTGCTGGGCGAGTTCCTGGTGTTTCCGAACCGGATCCCGCTGATCTATCTCGTCGTGGCAACGTGGCTATTCGACCGCCAGGTCCGCCGCGAAGAGACATATCTAGCCCAGCATTACGGGGCCGCCTATGACGCCTACCGCCGCCGTGTCCGGCGTTATCTGTAGCGGCAGGATGTAATATTTATGTAACATGACCGTAACATCAAGTTACATGCGTAATCCCCAAGTAAAAGCGGCACCAATTTAAGAACATTTAGTACTTTAACCGTATTGTCCGCGCCGTCGGCCGATGATGAGGAGGGCGCGATGCCTTGGGGCCTTGATGTCGATGGAGGACTTGCCTCCGTTATGGCGGCGGTTGAGCCGGTTCCGCCGGACGCCCCTACCAGGCTGGTGTATGAACGCTTCCGCACGGAAGCGGAGCTTGCCACGATTCCCGTTGTCGATCGCGGCAAACCGGTCGGTCTCGCGGACCGCAACCGCCTCATTATGAGTCTGGCGCACCGCTACGGTAACGCACTTTACGCCGACAAGCCGGTGACGCACCTCATGGATCCGAATCCGTTGATCGTCGATCAAAACGTCGCGGTCGAGGAACTGGAATGGACCATCGCCAACGAGAATCCAGCGGCCTTGATGCGCGGCTTCATCGTGACGCACGACGGACGCTACGCGGGCATGGCCAGCGCTTTGTCGCTGCTGCATCTGAGCATGGCGCGGACCCGGCGGCGCAACCAGGAGCTCGACGCCGCGCGCCAGAACGCTGAGGCGGCGAGCCGGGCCAAGTCGCAATTCCTTAGCGTCGTCAGCCACGAGCTGCGCACGCCGCTCAACGCCATCATCGGCTTTTCCGACGTGATGAAGGCCGGCCTATTCGGCGTCATCGAACAGCCGCGCTACCGCGACTATCTGAACGATATCAGCAACGCGGCCAACAATCTGCTCAGCGTGATCAACGACGTGCTCGACATGTCGAAGATCGAGCAGGGGAAGATGGAGCTTTATGACGAGCCTCTAGACTTGAAGATTTTATGCGGCGACGCGGTACGGCTCCTGTCGGAGCACAGGCCGCCGGATTGACGCTCGACATGCGGTTACCGGAGACGCCGGCCCTGCTGCTGGCCGACCGCCGTGCGCTGCGTCATATCCTAACTAATCTCGTCGGCAACGCGATCAAATTCACGCCGGCGGGCGGCCATGTTTCGGTCGCGGTCCAGTCGGAGGCCGGCGGCGGACTCGAACTCTCCATCGCCGACACCGGCATCGGTATGTCGCCCGAGCACATTAAGATCGCGGTGACACCGTTCGGCCAGGTGGAGAACGCCCGCACCCGCAAATACGAGGGCACGGGGTTGGGCCTGCCGATCGTCAAGTCGCTTGCCGAGCTGCACGGCGCCAGCTTTGCAATCGACAGTGCGCTCGGCGCCGGAACTACGGTGCGTGTCGGCTTCCCCGGAAGCCGCGTCCTCGAATGGGGCCTCACGGGCGACGCGGTCGCGCCCTCGGAACTTGCGTTCGCCGTCTGAACACGGCGTTCAGCCGCCCATATCGGCCAGCACCTTGGTAAGCAGATCGCGCAAATCCGTCGCGATGCCGCGCGTCATCACCACGGCGCTGTGGTAACGCGCGGCGTCGCCCGTCGTGCCCTCGCCGAATGTCAGCCGGATCATGTCGGTGGTACTGACATAGAAGCGGTCGGCGAACAGCGGCTCTGCGTCCCAGATCGCAGGGTCGATCGTGTCGTCGGGCGCATCGGTCATCGTCGGTCTCCCAAAAAATTTAGCGCGGCACTATGGCTCAATGGCCGAGATGCTTATCAAAGAAAGTCGCGATGTCGGTCATTGCCTCTTTCGTCTCGGGCGCATCAGGGTTGACGTAGTACTCGGCGTGCGACTGACCCTCATAGACGTTAAGATCGGCCTCAACGCCGGCCCGGCGCAGCTTGCGGTGCGTGCGCACCGTGTTGCTGAGGAACAGGTCGCGTGTGCCGGTGGTCAGGATCGCCGGCGGGAAGCCGCGAAAGTCGCCGTAGATCGGTGACAGGTACGGCTCCTTCAAGTCATGGCTGCCGGCGTAGAGCTTGGCAGCGTCGCCGAGCCAGCCATTCCACGTCACGAGGATATTGTCGACCCATTCGTTGGTCTTGTAGCTGTCGCCGGTGTCGGTGAGATCGGCCCAGGGCGTGCCGGGCGCGATCGCGGCGGGGAGCGGCAAATGCTCGTCTTTAGCCCGCAATACCATCGCCAGCGTCATGCCGCCGCCGGTCGAGGTGCCGAAGATCGCCATGTTCTTCGGATCGGCCATTTTCACCGCCTCTTTCCACACCGCCATCGCGTCGTCCATGGCGGCGGGATAGGGGAAGTCGGGCGGCATGCGGTAATCGATCGAGATCACTTTGAAGCCGCCGAAACCGGCGAGAAGGATGGCTTCGCGGGTCGCCGACAGACCGGGGCCGAGCACATAGCCGCCGCCGTGCACATGCACCAACAACCGATGACGGTTCCGCTCCGGGAGGACGGTGGGCTGCACGAGGTAGCATTTGACCCCGGCGATCGTGATCGGCATCACCGTGACGTCGAATTTTTTCGCCAGCGCGGGGATATTTTTGGCGGCGGCGTCCGCGAGCCGCGACACCAGCGCCTTCCATTCCGCCGCGTCTTTCGGGTGCGCGTTGAAGATCGGGATATAGGGCGCAGCGATGATTGCCTGCTCCTGCAGACTCACCCCGGCCGTCGGCCCCGCAATAAATTTCTCCGGCACATGGCGGAGGCCGGGGTTGGCATTCGCCCCCGCCTGTACCTTGGCGACCGCAACATAATCGTCCGCGAGCGCCGGCCGATACGCAACGCCGACGCAAACCAGGATCGCAACCGCGACAAACGTCTTCCGCGAGATCATGACGCCCCTCCCTTTATCGGTTTGTCACCGAACTTCGCGCATTATGGCGACGATGCGCTTTGTCCCCGATCAATAGTGCGTTATTGGACCGACGCCTTGTGTCGGACGATGATCTGACCGGCGACGTCGTCGAGATCGTTGCCGACGAAATGCGGCTGAGGTCCTACGCCTAGGACATCATTGCCGGTGCGTCTGATCAGGGCGCCCTGCCAACCCGCCGCGACGGCACCAAGCGTGTCCCAGGTATGACAGGCAATGAGAAGCAGTTGCGCCGAGCTCTTTCTCGACATAGGCGTAAGCCTGCCGCGACGGCTTGTGGTATTTCGCGCCGTCGGCGCTGAACCGCCGTTCAAACAAATCGACGATGCCGCGATGCTCAAGCTGGCGGGTTTGCACCTCGAGCAGATTTTCCGTGAGCGTGAATAGTCGGAAACCGGCGTTGCGGAGCTTGCGCAGCGCCGCCGGAACCTCCGGGTGGGGCGGCATCGTCGAGAATTTGTCGGTCAGCTCCTTTTTGTCGTTATCGGTGATGCTCATACCGCGCGTGTCAGCCAGCATTTTCATCACCGCAGCTCCGATATCGGTGAACGGGACATAACAGCCAGCCACGGTCGGCGCCGCCGAATACAGGATCAGATCGGCGAACCAAAGGCGCATGGCACTTTTGTCGGCGAAAATGCGCTCGAAGGTCGGCCCCATGGTTTCGAGGTCAAGAAGCGTTTCATTGACGTCGAAGACGGTCAACGGAAGAGCGGCCACGGTGTAAGCCTCCTTTACTTGCCGCGCTATCTTTCTCCCAAAGAACCCCAACGACTAATACGATGTGAGAATGTCACCCAGACGAGGACAACTAGGATGAAACGGAAATCGCCAAGACTCACAGCGCAAACGAAAGCGGCCAAATCCAGTGATTTGGGAAAGACGCTTTCGCTAATCAAAAAGCATCCGGGAATACGGCCGTCCGAACTCAATCGGCTGTTGGGTCGAGAACAATCCGACGGCCTTCGCGCCACGCTGATCAAGCGTGGACTGATACGAAAGAAAAAGGATGGGTCCGCGATGCGATATTATGTTGTTTGACCGGCAATCCGGCCGCGTTCCACACCTTTGGCCGACATTCGGTGGCGATGGCGACCGGCGCCATCATTAAGACCTTGACCCCGTACCTTAATATCCCCTTCCATTCCTCGGTTGGGGCCGCTATATATCCGCCTCTTCAGGACAATCATGGCATCAACGTCTCCGGTCGAGTTCCTGCGCCAGGTACGGCAGGAAGTTGGAAAAGTCACGTGGCCGTCGCGCCGCGAGACCCTGCAGACGACCGCCATGGTCTTCCTGATGGTGATTTTGGCCTCGCTCTTCTTTTTCGTGGTGGATTTGGTCCTGGGTCATGCCGTCCGATACGTCCTCAGTCTCGGAAGTTAAAGCGCCGAAGCCGGCACGCTGGTACGTGATCCACGTGCACTCCGGCTTCGAGAAAAAAGTCGCTCACTCCATCGAGGAGCAGGCGAAACAGAAAGGCGTGTCCGACGCCTTCGAGCAGATCCTGGTCCCGACAGAGGAAGTGATCGAGGTCAAGCGCGGCGCCAAAGTGTCGTCGGAGCGCAAGATTTTTCCGGGCTACGTCCTGGTGAAAATGGACCTGTCGGACGACACCTGGCACTTGGTCAAGAACACGCCGAAGGTGACGGGTTTCCTCGGGGGCAAGGGGCGGCCTTTGCCGATCACCGAGGCCGAGGCGATGCGGATCATGAAACAGATCCAAGAAGGCATCGAGCGGCCCAAGCCTTCAATCGTCTTCGAGGTCGGCGAGCAGGTCCGGGTCAAAGAAGGGCCGTTCACTTCGTTCAACGGCTTTGTCGAGGAGGTTGACGAGGAAAAGTCGCGCATCAAGGTTGCGGTGTCGATCTTCGGCCGTGCGACGCCGGTCGAGCTCGAATACAGTCAGGTCGAGAAAATGTAGTTCTATTGTGCGGGCCGCCGGGTTGGTGTGGCGGCTGGCAGTACGTGGAAGCGAATTCGCGGGAGGCACGCCAACGCCGCACCGCAAACCCTGAAGGAAGGGCAGTATCGTGGCAAAGAAAGTCGTCGGTTTCATCAAGCTGCAAGTGCCGGCCGGGAAGGCCAATCCGTCGCCGCCCATCGGGCCGGCGCTGGGGCAGCGCGGCCTCAACATCATGGAGTTCTGCAAGGCGTTCAACGCCCAGACGCAGAACATGGAACCCGGCATGCCGATCCCCGTGGTGATCACCGCCTATGCCGACCGGAGCTTCACCTTCGTCACCAAGACGCCGCCGAATTCGTACTTTTTGCTCAAGGCCGCCGGGCTCGAGAAGGGCTCGCAGACGCCTGGCAAGGGGACGGTCGGCTCGGTGACGATGAAGCAGATCCGCGAAATCGCGCAGAAAAAGATGACCGATCTCAACGCCAAAGACCTCGAGGGCGCCGCGCGCATGATTGCCGGCTCGGCCCGTTCGATGGGCCTCGAAGTGGTGGAGTAACGACGATGGCGCAGGGCAAACGTATCAAAAAGTCGTACGAAGGCATCGATCCGGGCCAGACCTACGAGGCTGCGGCAGCGGTCAAGTTGGTCAAGGCGCGCGCCACCGCCAAGTTCGACGAAACCGTCGAGGTTTCGATGAATTTGAACATCGACCCGCGCAAGGCCGAGCAGAATATCCGCGGCACCGTGCTCCTGCCGCGCGGCACCGGCAAATCGCTCCGTGTCGCGGTCTTCGCTAAAGGCGACCGTGCCAAGGAGGCGCAGGCCGCAGGCGCCGACATCGTCGGTGCCGAGGATCTGGCGGAGAAAGTGCAGGCGGGCACGATCGATTTCGACCGCTGCATCGCGGCGCCCGACATGATGGCGATCGTCGGCCGCTTGGGCAAAGTGCTGGGTCCGCGTGGACTGATGCCGAACCCGAAGCTCGGCACCGTCACCGCCAATGTCGGCGAGGCGGTCAAAGCGGCGAAGGGCGGTCAGGTCGAGTTCCGCGCCGAAAAGGCGGGGATCGTCCATGCCGGCATCGGCAAGGCAAGCTTCACCGAAGATGCGCTGGTCGAAAACCTGAAGGCCTTCGTCGGCGCGATCAGCCGCATCAAACCGACCGGCATCAAAGGCGCCTACATCCAGAAGGTCAGCCTCAGCTCGACCATGGGGCCGGGCGTCAAACTGGAATTGTCGAGCCTCGGCGTTTAGCCGGACTCGTGGGAGATACGTCCGCGCGGCTTCGGCCGGGCGGACGGGCAGGGACGGGCGACCGTCCCGATCCTGTCCGAGATTGCGGGTGCCCTAACCGGCCCAAGGTTCCTCCGGGAACGCCAGCATGAGACGGGAGTGCGAGACGAAGTCTCGGCTTCTGGGACAGGCGAACCGGGTGGCGGAATGGTTCCGCCGCCCTCGTGCAACCGGCCCGGCGCGGTGTGACGCGGCGGGCCACAAGTCGGAGACGAGTTCCGTGGACCGGTCGCAGAAATCGAACCTGGTCACCGCGCTCACCAAAGCGCTTGCGGATACCGACTGCATTGTCGTCACTCACCAGACCGGGCTTTCGGTCGCGGAGGTGACGGACTTGCGGCAGCAGATGCGGGCGGCGGGCGCGGGGTTCCGGGTTACCAAGAACCGGCTGGCTCGTCGCGCCTTGGCAGGCACGAAGTTCGAGCGTCTTTCGCCGCTGTTCAAAGGCCCCACCGCCATCGCGTTTTCGCGCGATCCGGTGGCGGCGGCGAAGGTAGCCGTCGCGTTCGCCGATAAGAACGACAAGCTCAAGATCGTCG
>JASHUX010000386.1 GCA_030039775.1 Alphaproteobacteria bacterium
AAGCATGCTTCCGCGGCCAGGTATTTCGCCGCGTTGGCCTCGGCGCCGCAGGGCAAGCCCTGGTCGTACTTCCACGCCGCCTGCATCGTCACCAGATTGGCGGCCTCGAGATTCATCCAGCATTCCGCGAGCGGATGCTGAATCGCCTGATTCATGCCGATCGGCCGGTCGAACACTTCGCGCGTCTTGGCGTACGCGGTCGCCTTGCGCAGCGCCGCGCGGCCGAGCCCGACACATTCCGCCGCGATCAAGATGCGCTCTGGGTTCATGCCGTGAAGGATGTATTCGAAGCCCCTACCCTCCTCGCCGATGCGGTCGGCGACCGGCACCCGGAAGCCGTCGAAAAAGATCTGGTTCGAGTCAACCGCGGCCCGACCCATCTTGTCGATCTCGTGCATCTCGACATGGGTTCGGTCGATATCCGCATAGAACAGGCTCAGCCCCTCTGTCGGCTTTGTTACCTGCTCTAGCGGCGTGGTGCGCGCCAGCAGCAGCATCTTGTCGGCCTTCTGCGCGCCGGTGATCCAGACTTTCTGCCCGTCGACGACATAGTGATCGCCGTTGCGCCGCGCCCGGGTCTTGAGCCGCGTCGTGTTGAGGCCGGTGTTCGGCTCGGTGACGGCGAAGCACGATTTCTGCTGGCCGCGCGCCGAGGCCGGCAACATGCGTCGCTTTTGCTCGTCGGTGCCGAACACCACCACGGGATTAAGTCCGAAAATATTGAGATGGATCGACGAGCAGCCGCTGATGCCAGCGCCGGATTCGGCGACGACCTGCATCATCAGCGACGCCTCAAGAATGCCGAGGCCGGAGCCGCCATAAGCTTCGGGGATGCAGATGCCGAGCCAGCCGTTTTCCGCCAGGGCCGCGAAAAAATCGGCGGGGTAACGGCCCTCGCGATCCGCCTTCAGCCAATAATCGTCGCCGAAGCGCGCGCAGATGCCCGCGACCCCGGCGACGAGGCTTTGCTGTTCCCGGGTCAGGTCGAAATCCACCGCCCTCTCCCTGCCATTTCCGGCTAGTCTAACCGCCATGGCGACGACAATCGAGTTGGGGCGGCTGGCGTTTCGCGATTATGTCCGGCCGGGCGATTTCGTAGTGTGGGGACAGGGGTGCGGCGAGCCGCTGTCCTTGACCGAGGCGCTGATGGCGCAGCGCCGGGATATCGGCCGCTTCAGCGTCTTCACCGGCCTATCCTATTCGACAACGGTGGAACCTCAGTTCGGCGATGTCGTGGATTTCTATTCCTATCATGGCGGCGCGTCGAACCAACAGCTCGGCGATCGTCTCAACATCGTGCCGTGCCACTATTCGCAACTACCGACGATCTTGCGAGAACATTGCGATGTGCTTCTGGTTCAGGTGTCGCCGCCCGACGCCGAAGGCCGGTACAGTCTCGGCGTCAGCCAGGACTACATCATCCCGCTGATCGACCGAGCGCGCACGGTTATCGCCGAAGCAAACGACCAGGTGCCATGGGTTCCGAGCGAACGCACGCTGGGCGAGGCCGATATCGACACAATCGTGACGACGTCGCAGCCGCCGCTGGAGATGCGGTCGCGGCAGCCCGACGACATCGACCGCGCGATTGCGGCAAACGCAGCAGGGCTGATCGATGATGGCGTCACGCTCCAGCTCGGCATCGGCACCTTGCCGGCGGCGATCCTGTCGGCATTGTCCGGACACCGTCATCTCGGCATTCATACCGGCTCGCTGTTCGATCCGGCGGTCGATCTGATCGAAGCGGGGGTGGTCGACAATTCGCGAAAGGGCATCGATGCGGGCCTGACCATCGCGGGCATGCTGCTGGGAACGCGAAAGCTGTTCGACTTCGCCGACCGTAACCGGCGGATTGCGATGCGTTCCTCGCTCTACACGCACGACGTCGAGGTGCTGGGTCGGATCAACAAATTCACCGCACTCAACTCGGCGATCGAAGTCGATCTGACCGGACAGGTGAATGCCGAGGTCGCGGACGGGCGTTATATCGGCGCGGTCGGCGGTGCGGTCGATTTCCTGCGCGGTGCGCACCGGTCCAAGGGCGGCCTGCCGATCATTGCGTTACGCTCGCGCGCCGGCGGCAAGAGCAAGATCGTCGCGACGCTGTCCGGCCCCGTCAGCACCTCGCGTGCCGATGCCGGGATCATCGTCACCGAGTATGGGATCGCCGATCTGCGGGGTCAGCCGCTTCGCGAGCGGATCAAGCGCATGATCGACATCGCGCATCCCGCCGACCGGGACGCGCTCGACCGTCACCAGGCGAGTTCAAGGATTTCGACAATATCCTGAGGGCCGGCGATTTTGCGCGGGTTGGCTGGGATGGCGGGATCGTGCATCGAGTGTTCGGCGATGGTGGAAAAATCGTCGCGCTTGATGCCGATATCGCGAAGCCGCGTCGGGAGGCCGAGCCCGGCCACGAGCTCGCGCACCAGGTCGCCTGCGGCCCGGTCGGGCGCGCCCATAAAGGCGCTGATGCGTTTCTGCCGCTCGCCGTTCACGGCGGCGTTCCAGCGCAGAGCCGCCGGCAGCATGACGCAGGACGTGACGCCGTGCGGAATCTTGAAGCGGCCGCCAAGGATGTGACCGATGCCATGGCTGGCGCCGATGCCGATGCCCTCGGCGGCGCCGGTAATCGATAACCACATGCCGAGCTGGCCTTCGAGGCGGGGTTCGAGATCAGTTGGTCGTGCCTTGATGCCGGGCAGCGCACGGGCCATCAACCGGATCGCCTCGCTTGCCGTCGCGTCCGAATAAGGATGGGCGCCAGGCGTACAGAACCGTTCCACCGCATGGTCGAGCGCTTTCACACCGGTGGAAAGCAGCAATTCGGGCGGCGTGTCCAGAGTCGCGGCGGGATCGAGCACCACCGTTTGCGGAACGAACAGCGGATGATCGAAGCCCTCCTTGCCGCCGCGCGCTTTGTTGAAGATGCCGGCGGCGTCGGTGAATTCGGCGGCGGAATAGGTCGTCGGAACCGCAAGCATACGAATCGCGCGTTCCATTCCCGTAGGGCACCGGCTTTGGTCGAGATGCGAGGCCTTATCGCCACCGCGGCGATACGGCTCCATCGCGTCGGTGGTGGCGAGGTCGTGCCATAGACACAGCAGCATCCCCTTGGTCGCGTCGATAACCGAACCGCCGCCGACCGCGATCAGCAACTGCGCGTCGACGGCACGCGCCCGTGCGGCGCCTTCGATCACGGCCTCGCGTGGCGAATGCGCCGTAACGCCGCCGTAGAGACCGCCGCAACGCGAACCGAGCGCGGCCGATAAGCGCGTCGCCAAGCCGCCTTCGCCGCTCAACGAGCGCGTGCTCATGACGTAGATGCGATCAAAGCCAAGCGCCGCGACTTCGGCCACGACCGCTTCGGCCGCCGGTTTGCCGTAAACCACGCGTTCTTGCCGCGGGAAGTGATGCGTGCCGTGCGTCATGGCAATCTCCATCGTTTCGCCAACCTTAGCAGAATGCGTTACGATGATCCCCATGACGAGCGAGACGAAAACATCGTTCCCGGATATACGCGATGGCGTGCGCCAATTGTGCGCGAATTTCCCCGGAAGCTATTGGCGCGCGCTCGACCGTGACCGTGCCTATCCGACCGAATTTGTGCGCGCGCTGACCGACGCGGGTTATCTCGCGGCGCTGATCCCGGAAGAGTATGGCGGCTCCGGTCTACCGCTCGCCGGCGCCGTCGCGATCATGGAGACGATGCAGCACGCCGGCTGCAACGGCGCAGCGTGCCACGCGCAGATGTACATTATGGGCGCCCTTTTGCGGCACGGCAGCGACGCGCAAAAGCGAAAATACCTGCCGGCGATCACGTCGGGCGAGCTGCGCTTGCAGGCGTTCGGCGTGACCGAGCCGACCAGCGGCACGGACACGACCTCGCTTAAAACCACGGCGCGGCGTGACGGCGATCACTACGTCGTCAACGGACAAAAAATTTGGACCTCGCGCGCCGAGCATTCGGACTTAATGCTGCTCCTGGCCCGTACGACGCCCAAAGAACAGGTGGCGCGGCGCACGGACGGGTTATCGGTGTTCATCGTGGAGATGCGCGCGGCGCGCGGGCATGGCCTGACCATACGGCCGATCCGAACCATGATGAATCATTCGACCACCGAGATTTTCCTCGACGATCTGCGGGTGCCTGCCGCCAATCTGCTCGGCGAGGAAGGTAAGGGCTTCCGCTACATCCTTTCCGGCATGAATGCCGAGCGTGTGTTGATTGCGGCGGAATGTGTCGGCGACGCCAAGTGGTTTATCGACAAGGCGGTCGCCTATGCTAAAGACCGGATCGTATTCGACCGGCCGATCGGCCAGAACCAGGGGGTTCAGTTCCCGATCGCGCGCGCGTATGCGCAGATGCGCGCGGCGGAGCTAATGGTGGCGGAAGCCGCGCGCCTGTTCGAAGCGGGCGAAGATTGCGGCGCTGAAGCCAACATGGCAAAGCTGCTCGCCGCCGATGCATCCTGGGCCGCGGCCGAAGCCTGCGTGCAAACGCATGGCGGCTTTGGCTTCGCTGAGGAGTACGATGTCGAGCGCAAATTTCGCGAAACGCGGCTTTATCAAGTCGCGCCGATCTCGACCAACCTCGTGCTGTCCTATCTGGCCGAGCATGTCCTCGGCCTGCCCCGCTCCTACTGATGATCAGGCCGCTTGAGGGCTTGCTGGTCGTCGCCGTCGAGCAGGCGGTGGCGGCGCCGTTCTGCACCGCGCGGCTGGCCGACGCCGGCGCGCGGGTGATCAAGATCGAGCGGCCGGAGGGCGATTTCGCGCGCGCCTACGACGATGCTGCGAACGGCCTGTCGAGCTATTTCGTGTGGCTGAACCGCGGCAAGGAATCGCTGGTTCTCGATCTTACGCAGAAGGAGCACCGCTCGCCGCTGCACGAACTAATCGCCGAGGCCGACATTCTGGTCCAGAACTTGAAGCGCGGTGCGCTGGCGCGGCTCGGCTTCGATGTCGCTGCGCTTCGCAACAAGCATCCGCGCCTCATCACTTGCTCCATTAGCGGCTATGGCGAGGACGGACCTTATGCCGACCGAAAATCCTACGACGCCTTGATCCAGGCGGAGACTGGATTGACCGCGATAACCGGCACGGACGCGCCCGCCCGCGTCGGCTTTTCCGTCGTCGATATCTCGACGGGCGCCACGGCCTACGCCGCCATCCTTGAAGCGCTGATCGCGCGCGGCCGTACCGGCCAAGGCGCCGATATTCGTGTTTCCCTGTTCGACGTGATGGCCGACTGGATGAGCGTGCCCTTGATTCATGCTGCGGTTGGCCGGCCGCCGAGGCGCGTCCGCCTGGCTCATCCGTCGATCGCGCCGTATGGCGCATTCCTGTCAAAAGACGGCAAGCCGATCCTGATTTCGATCCAAAGCGAACGTGAATGGGGTGCCTTATGCGAGCGCGTGTTACGCCGGCCTGACGCGGTCGGCGACCCGCGTTTCGCCAGCGGCGTCGCGCGCGTCAACAACCGGCCCGCGACCGACGGCATGGTCGCCGACGTTTTTGGGACGCTCGGCCGCGACGAATTGATCGCGCGGTTGAGCGAGGCCGACATCGCCTTCGCCGAGGTCAATGAATTCGCCGACATGCTGCGCCATCCGCACTTGCGCCGCGTCACCGTCGACACGGAAATTGGACCCGTTACCTTTTCGGCGCCGGCGGCGATTTTCGACGGCGTGCCGCGTCGACTTGGCGCCGTGCCGAAACTAGGCGAGCACAAGGAATGACGGACATCGATATCGCGCATCTGCGCCAGTGGATCGGCCGCACCGAAGAGGTCGCTGACGTGGTGACGCCGCGCCTCGTCGAGGGACTGCGCGCAACGCTTGACCGCTATAGCAGTGCCGTGCCCGTGGCGCTTCATTGGTGCCTCGCACCGATCATCGTGTCCGAGTCTCAACTCGGCCCCGACGGCCACGCTGCGCGCGGCGCCTTCCTGCCGCCTGTTCCGCTCCCGCGCCGCATGTTTGCCGGCGGCACGATCGCCTGTCGCGATGCCTTCCGCATCGGCGACGCGGTCACACGCGTATCGCGCATCGCCGACGTGACTGCGAAAACCGGACGGACGGGAACCCTGTGCTTTGTGGCGATCGATCACGAATACCGCACATCCCGCGGCGTCGCGGTCGCCGAACATCAAGACATTGTCTATCGGGAGGCGGAATCGCCGACCCGAGCGGTTACCGCGTCGGAGCCGCCGCGTCCGGCACCACGGTGGCAACGGAAGCTACGGGGCGATCCCGTGATGTTGTTCCGTTATTCGGCGCTCACCTTTAACGCCCACCGGATCCATTTCGACCGGGACTATTGCCGCGACGTCGAAGGCTACCCGGGCCTGCTGGTGCACGGACCGCTGCAGGCAACACTGCTGATCGAGCATGCGGTCGAGGCACGCGGCGCGCTGCCGCATCAATTCTCCTTCCGGGCGGTGCGGCCGCTATTCGATGGCGTCGAATTCAGCATCAACGCCGTGGAAGAGGGCGACGGTCTTTCGCTATGGATCGCGGACGATGCGGGCCGCGCGACGATGACCGCAACGGCACGCTGGTAGTCTATTTCTTGCGCGCTTCTTGGATCGCGCGCCACACGCGCTCGCTTGTCGCCGGCATATCGAGCTGACGTACGCCCAACGGCTTCAGCGCATTCATCACCGCGATCATCACCGCCGGCAGCGCGCCGACACAGCCGGCTTCGCCGGCGCCCTTGACCCCGAGCGGATTGGCCGCGGTTGGCACCGGCTTGCTGATGACTTCCATGTTGCACAGGATGTCGGCGCGCGGCATGGCGTAATCCATGAAGCTCGCCGACAGAAGCTGGCCGCTTCCGGGTTCGTACGCCACCTGTTCGCTCAGAATTTGCCCGACGCCCTGCGCGACGCCGCCATGAATTTGGCCCTTCAGCGTCAGCGGATTGATCACCGGACCGACATCGTCGACGACGAGATAATTGACGAGCCGGACCGTGCCGGTATCGGGGTCGATTTCGACCTCGGCGACATGGCAGGAATTGGGATAGGTTTCGTGCGACGGCTGATAGGTCGCGTTCTCGTAGAGGCCGGGTTCCATGCCCTTGGGCAACCGCGCCGGTTGGAACGCCGCCTTCGCCACCTCCTTTAGCGCGATGGAGCGATCGGTCCCGACCACTGTGAATTTGTTGTCAGCGAAGGCGATGTCCGCTTCGGCCGCCTCCATAAGATGCGCCGCGATCGTACGGCCCTTGGCGACGATCTTGTCGCTGGCGCGAACCAAGGCGGAACCGCCCGTGACCATCGAGCGCGATCCGTTCGAGCCCATGCCGAACGCGACGGCGTCCGTATCGCCGTCGATATACTGTACGTCGAGCGGATCGACGCCAAGCGCCTGATGCAGGATTTGCTTGAAGGCGGTGTCGTGACCCTGGCCGTGAGTCTTGGTGCCGAGCAGGATGATTACCGTACCGCTGGGATTGAAGCGGATTTCGGCGTATTCCGGCACCGGTCCCGTGGCCTGCTCGATGACGTTGGCGACGCCGATGCCGCGCAGCTTGCCGCGGGCCTTCGATTGCTCGACCCGCGCGGCGTAGCCGTTCACGGCCTCCAGCGCCTTGTCGAGATTGCCAGCGAAGTCGCCGCAATCGTAATGCGGGCCGAGCGGCGATTGAAACGGCATCGCGTCGGCCGGAATGGTGTTGCGGCGGCGCAGCTCGACGGCGTCGATGCCGAGCTCGATGGCGGCATCCTCAAGCGCGCGCTCGATGAGATAGCTTGCCTCGGGACGTCCGGCACCGCGATACGGCGCGGTCGGGCTGGTGTTAGAGAGCACTGCCTGGATAACGACATAGGCGGCCGGAATGCGATAGACCCCGATCACCGTGCCGATCATACCGAACGGCGTGAGCAACTGCCGGTCGGAGGCGATATAGGCGCCGATGCTGGCGAGCATATCGAGCCGCAAGCCGATGATTTTATGCTCCGCGTCGAACGCGAGCGCGATTTCGCCGACATTGTCGCGCGCATGCTCGTCTGCGAGCAGCACTTCGGAACGCTCGCACAACCATTTCACCGGGCGATTCAGTTTGCGCGACGCCCAGAGCACCAGCCGGTCCTCGACATAGTGCCAACCTTTGGTGCCGAAACCGCCGCCGACGTCGTAGGTGACGACGCGCACTTTGCTCTCCGGCACCTTGAATATCTGGTTGGCCAGCATGTTGCGGACGCGGTGCGGGTAGTTGCAGTTGGCGTGGAGCGTGTAGCGGTCCTGGCCAGGATCGTAGGTGCCGATCAGAACGCGCGGCTCCATGTATTGCGCGTGCACGCGGGTGATGACGTACCGGCGCTTGACGACATGGGCGGCGCGGGAAAACGCGGCCTCGGTCTGCGCGTTGTTCCCGCGCTCGGTGATATGGGAGATGTTGTCCGGGTTCTCGTCCCAGACGCGGGGCGCATCCGGTTTGGCGGCCTCCGCGACCGACGTGACCGCAGGCAACGGCTCGTAATCGACCTCGATTAGCTCGGCGGCATCTTTCGCCCGATTCAGCGTCGTCGCCACGACCATCGCGACCGCGTCACCGACATAGCGGGCGCGGTCCGTCACCAGCACTGGTCGCTGCGGCGCGAACATCGGCGAGCCGTCCACTTTCTTGCGCGGCATCGTGGCTTTGGGACTGCCCAGCTTGTCAGCGTCATAATCGGCGCCGGTATAGACCGCCACCACTCCCGGCGCTTCTGCCGCCGCGCCGGTATCGATATTGCGGATACGCGCATGAGCATGCGGCGAGCGCAGGAACACGGCATGAAGCTGGTTCGGCAGGTCGATGTCGTCGAGGAACTTGCCTTGGCCTCGCAATAGCCGCGCATCCTCGAAGCGCGGCACCGGCTGGCCGACGCCGAATTTCATCATGGCGAAAATCTACTCGGCCGCGTTGCGCGCCGCTCCTCGAACGTGCCACTGCTCATCGATCACGGCATCCTGATGCTCGTGGCCGTAGACATCGGAATCGTAATATTCCGATTGCGCCAACGCCGGGCGCGAGCCCCAGGCATATTCCATCATCCAGCCGGAGGGATTGGCGATATAGAACGAATAAAGATGGTCGTTCGCATGTCGACCGAGGTCGATGCCGATGGGGATCTGCCTCGTTTTGACCAGATTATAGGTGAAGGCCAGGTCGTCGAAACTCTTAGCCTCGATCATCACATGATTCATTCGCTTCTCGACCCCGACGCCGAAGCCGAGCGTGTGCTGTCGGTCGTTACATTGGAAAAAGAGGAATTCGCCCGTCGACCCGTCTGGCCGTGCGGTCCGGTATTGGATGCCGCCGCGCATGCCGAGCATGGTGTAGAATTTGTAGGTGGCGTCGAAGCCGCTGTTGCGGATCAGGCAATGGCCCATGCCGGCGGTGCCGGTGGCGAAGCTGCCATACATGCGCCGTCCCGGATGGAACGGCTTGCCGTATTGGACGTGCGGCCCATGAAAAATCTCGATCGGATTTCCGCTCGGATCGTCGAGCGTCATGATATCCAGCACGTGGCGGTCGACGGCGAGTTCGCGCGAACCGATCTCATGCCGAACGCCGGCCGCGGTAAGGCGGCGGTCCATCTCGGCGAATTCTTCGACACCGGCGACGCGCAGGCCAAGCGCGTTGAGATCGTCGCTGCCGTCTTCCTCGAGAATGAACCGGTGATGCCAGGAATCCATCCGCAGATACGCGCGCCGGGGCTCACCTTCGTCGCACCATTCGAGGCCGAGAATCTCGGTGGCGTATTCCTTCCAGCGGCTAAGACTGCTGACGCCGAGACGCATATACCCGAGTTCGGTAATGCCATTCATGGTCTGGCCCTCCCCTTACTCGCGCAGCTCCTTCACCAGCCGATCGACCGCGCCGGCGAGCAGCAACGCATCCGCGCCCGCCGCAACAAAGCGCAAGCCGCGCGCGAACAGTTTCTTGGTATTGGCCGCGCCGCCGGTGATGGTACCGCACGGTTTGCCCGTGGCGATGATTCGGCTCATCGCGCTGTCGATGGCGGCCGCGGCCTCCGGATGCGCCATGTCGCCGAGATGGCCAAGCGACGCCGATAGATCGGCCGGGCCGACGAACAGCCCGTCGACGCCGTCGACCGCGGCAATCGCCTCAAGATTGTCCATGCCCTTGCGGCTCTCGATCTGCACGAGGAGACAAATCTCGTCGTCCGCGCGCTTGAGGTAATCGCCGATGCGGCCCCAACGCGACGCCCGCCCCAAAATGTGGCCGACGCCGCGATAGCCGCGCGGCGGATAGCGCACGGCACCGACCAGCGCCTTCGCTTGCTCCGCGCTGTCGACATTGGGAATAAGAAAGGACTGCACGCCCATGTCGAGCAACAGTTTGAGCATGTCCGGATCGCGATTGACCGGGCGCACCACCGGCGTAACGCCATAGGGCGCGATGGCCTGTACCTGGCGAAGAAGCGTGTCGAGCGTGTTGGGCGAATGTTCGGCGTCGATCAGGAACCAATCGAACCCGGCGTTGGCGCACAGCTCGGCGCTGTAGCCGTTCATCAGCGACAGCCACAGGCCGATCTGCGGCGTGCCTGTTTTGAGACCCGCCTTGAAGCGATTGGTCATCAATTCCATCGTGCCCTCACACAAACTGGCAAGAAATCGCGCCGAGCGGGCCGTAATCGATGTGAAACTGATCGCCCGCGCGCGCCGGCACCACGCGGGTGAACGACCCGGCCAGTACCACCTGCCCCGGCTCCAGCGCCACCTCGAACGGTGCCAGCTTGTTAGCGAGCCAGGCAATGCCGTTCGCCGGATGATTTAGCACCGCCGCCGCCACGCCCGACTCTTCGATCTGCCCGTTACGGTAACAGAGACACGCCGCCCAGCGCATGTCGACCGCATCGGGCTTGAACGGGCGTCCGCCCATGACGAGGGCGGCGTTGGCGGCATTGTCG
>JASHUX010000387.1 GCA_030039775.1 Alphaproteobacteria bacterium
CCTCCGCCACCGTCCGCAAAAAATCACCGTCGCCGCTCTTTTGCAGCAGCTCGGCAAGGTTCATGTTCTCTTCGGTCATTGGGTCCTCGGGTTCGCTCCAGGTTGAAGTCTCGCAACTCCACCTTAGCTGACCGGCCCAATGACCACCTCGCCTTCCCGCGCGCGCCGGGCCTCATGTGTTGCGGCATTCCGCCCGCGCTCACCCCGGATTTACACCACCACCAAGGACGCTAACAAAATTTATTCATGCCAGGCCGGTTCGTGAATTATTGTATTGAGACAGCCCGGATAAAAATATCACATGAAACAAATGCTCATGCGGATACAAACGGCGGCGCAAAGAGCGCCGCCGTTTGTCCGATCCCGTCCCGGTCAGATGGTATTCGCGACCGTCGAGAAAACCTTGCTGACGTTGGTCCCCAACAGGCTGACGCTTCCGATAATCACGACGGCGATCAGAGCGGCAATCAGCGCATATTCCAAAGCGGTGACGCCTTTCTTGTCCCCCACCAGTTTCGTCACAAACTTGCGCATAACACTCTCCGTTTCCGTGCCTCAAGCGTTTAGCCGCGTCCGGTAACGCCCGGACCGGCACGGTGCAGGTTTTAGAGAGCGCGTATTAATTCTGCGTAAAGGATAGATAAAAGCCCATCTTTCCTTTTCGCGCTGTCGCTAGCCCTTCGCGACGACGACCATCGCGGGCCGCAGCAAGCGATCATGGATGATGTAGCCGGGCTGCAGGACCTGGACAATCGTTCCCGGCGGCCGACCGGTATCGTCCATTTCGAACATCGCTTGATGAAAATTATGGTCGAAGCGTTCGCCCTGCGGATCGAGCCGTTTGATGCCGTGACGCTCGAGCGCCGCCAGCAGTTCGCGCTCGGTCGCAGCGACGCCGGCCAACAGATTGCGCGTCATTTCGTCTTGTTCGCTCTCGGGCGGCACGGCGGAAAGCGCGCGGCGCAGATTGTCCGCGACATTGAGCATGTCTTTCGCGAACAAGGACGACGCGTATTTGCCGGCATCCTCCCGTTCCCGCTGGGCACGCTTGCGCATGTTCTCGGTCTCGGCCAGGGCGCGCAGGAGCTTGTCCCGCGTCGCCGCGAGTTCGGTTTCCGCTTCAGCCAGGCGTTCCTCGAGGGCAGTCTCGACGGCCTCGGGCGGCCGGTCCTGATTCATGTCCGTGTCGTCTTGCATGATCCTATCCGAGCAATCGCCCGACCACCTTTGCGGTGTAATCCACCAACGGGATGATACGGGCGTAGTTGATGCGGGTCGGGCCGATGACGCCGATGGCGCCGACGACCCGCTCGCGGCTATTGCCGTAGGGCGCCACGATCATCGAGCAGCCGGCGGCGCCGAACAACGGATTGTCCGCGCCGAAAAAAATCTGAACGCCTTCGCCGTCGCGTGTCGCTTCCAGCAGCTTGACCATCGCTTCCTTGGTTTCCAGGGCCTCGAACAAGGCGCGCAGCCGCTCGAGGTCGCCGAGCGCGGTGACGTCGTCGAGCAGTTTCGACTGACCGCGCACGATCAGCGCGGCGCCGCTATTGCCGCCGGCCCACGAAGCTAGACCGGCCTCGACCAATTTCTTGGTGAGTTCGTCGAGTTCGGCGCGGTTGTTCTCGATTTCGGCGGCGATGAGCTGGCGCGCCTCGTCGGCGGTGCGGCCGACAAGCCGCGCGCTCAAATAATTGCCGGCTTGAACCAGCGTCGAATGCGGCGTACCGAGCGGCACTCCGATGAGCCGATTTTCGACCAGCCCGTCCTCCGTCACCATCACCACCAGAGCGCGTCCCGGCGACAGCGGCACGAATTCGATGTGCCGCAGCGGCCGGTCGATCTTCGGCGCCAAGACCACGCTGGCGGCGTGGCTGAGGCCCGAGAGGGTTTGCGTCGCCTGCTCGAGCGCATCCGACAGGCTGCGGCCGCCCGCGGCGAGACGGCCGTCGATGTCGCGCCGCTCGTCCTCGCTCAAGCCGCCGACCTCGAGGATGCCGTTTACGAATAATTTGAGGCCCGCCTCGGTCGGCAAGCGCCCGGCCGAGGTATGCGGCGCGAACAGCAGGCCTGCTTCTTCGAGATCGGCCATGACGTTGCGGATCGTCGCCGGCGACAACTCAAACTTGCCGCGCCGCGACAGGGTGCGCGACCCCACGGGCTCGCCGGTCTCAACATAAGACTCGACGATCATCCTGAAGATTTCGCGGCTGCGTTCGTTCAGCTCGGTAATCATGGCGCATAAGGAATTGTGGCGCCCATGATTTAGGGGTGCGGCCGCCGCCGGTCAACCTCGGCCCTGGACGAGACGGCAGGGGATCACTAGGTTTTCGGCGTCAATACAAGGATCAAATACAATGACGCGACCCTCGGGGCGCGCGGCCGACGCGCTGCGGACCGTGACGCTCGAACCCGGCTTCGCCAAGCACGCCGAAGGGTCGTGTCTGGTGAAATTCGGCGATACCCACGTGCTCTGCACGGCCAGCGTCGACGAACGCGTGCCGCCGTTCCTGCGCAATGCCGGGCGCGGCTGGATCACGGCGGAATACGGCATGCTGCCGCGCTCGACCCACACCCGGACCGACCGTGAGGCGGCGCGGGGGAAGCAATCGGGCCGCACCCAGGAGATTCAGCGCCTTATCGGCCGCAGCCTGCGCGCGGTTGCCGACCTGCCCAAGCTCGGTGAGCGCCAGATCGTGATCGATTGCGACGTGCTGCAAGCCGACGGCGGCACGCGCACCGCGGCCATCACGGGGAGCTACGTCGCGGTCCATCAAGCCATGAGCAAGTTGGTCGAGAAAGGTCTGCTGTCCGCTATCCCGCTGCATGACGCGGTCGCTGCCGTATCGTGCGGCATTCATCACGGCGTGCCGGTGCTCGATCTCGATTACGCCGAGGACTCGTCTGCCGAGGCAGACGCTAATTTCGTGCTGACCGCGTCCGGCGGCATCGTCGAGATCCAAGCGACCGCGGAGCAGGCGCCGTTCACCGAGCCGCTGTTCGCCGAATTACTGGCCCTGGCACGCAACGGCACGAGCGCGCTGCATCGCCTACAACGCAAGGCGCTCGGCCTTGAATAGGCTTGCCGGCCGGAAGCTGGTGATCGCGACGCACAACAAAGGGAAGCTCCGCGAGATCGAGGAATTGGTCGCGCCGTTCGGCGTCGATGTGGTCAGCGCCGGCGCGCGCGGCCTGCTCGAGCCGGAGGAAACCGGCGCAACATTCGAGGCCAATGCCGAATTGAAAGCGCGCGCGGCGGCCGAAGGCAGCGGCCTGCCCGCGCTCGCCGACGATTCCGGCATTGTCGTGCATGCGCTCGGCGGAGCGCCGGGGATTTACTCGGCGCGCTGGGCGGGGCCGGAACGCGATTTTTCCGCGGCCATGGCGAAGGTCGAAAAGGAACTGGCGGGTAATCCCGACCGCCGCGCCTATTTCGTCGCGGTGCTCGCGCTGGCCTGGCCCGGAGGCGTGATCGAGACCTGGCGCGGCGAGGTGCACGGCACGTTGGTGTGGCCGCCGCGCGGCGCCAACGGCTTCGGCTACG
>JASHUX010000388.1 GCA_030039775.1 Alphaproteobacteria bacterium
ATTTGCGCGTCGTCGTGCTCGCGTCGGGCGGGCTCAGCCACTTCACGGTGGACGAGGAATTGGACCGCCGCGTGCTCGAAGGCTTCAAGGACGGCAAGGCGGAGCTGATCCGCACGCTGCCGCCGGAAGCGCTCAAATCCGGCTCGTCTGAAATCCGCAATTGGATTTGCGTCGCCGGCGCGATCGAAGGCATGCAAAACCGCTGGATGGAGTACCAGCCGCTGTACCGCACGCCGGCCGGTACCGGCATCGGCGCGGCGTTCGCGGCATGGTCGTGACGCCGACCGCATGAAAATCGTCAAGATCGAGGATTTTCACGCCGACGGCGGCTGGCGGACGCTGTCGTTCCTAAAGATAACGACCGACGGGGGCCTGGTCGGCTGGTCGGAATTCAACGAGGGTTTCGGCGCGGGCGGCTGCTCCGACATCATCCGCCGCTTCGCGCCGATGGTGGTCGGCCTCGATCCGCGTCCCGTCGGCAAGGTCAGCGCGACGTTGCGGGCCTACACGCAACTGGCGGCGGGCGGCCTCAACAATCAGGCGATCGCCGCCATCGAAAATGCATGTCTCGACATCAAGGCGAAGGCGCTCGGCGTGCCGGTCTGCGCGCTGTTCGGCGGCCCGTTCCGCGAGCGCATTCCGCTTTATTGGTCGCATTGCGGCAGCTTCCGCGTCACGCACGCGGCGCTGTTCGAAAAGGAACTCGGCACGCCGCCGCTGCGCGGCCTGGACGATGTCAAACGGCTCGGCCAGGAAGTCGTGAAGCGCGGTTTCAAGGCGCTCAAGACCAACCCGCTGCTGTTCGACGGGCAGAAGCCGCGCATGGCGCCGGCCGGGTTCCAGCCCAACACCGCCGTGCTCGACAAGAACATCGAAAGCAAGCTTATCCACGCCATCGCCGATCAGCTTGCGGCGTTCCGCGAAGGCGCTGGCTGGGACACGGGGCTGCTGATCGATCTCAATTTCAGCCAGCACATCGAAGGCTATAAGCGTATCGCGAAGGCGATCGAGAAATTCGACATGCTGTGGGTCGAGATCGACCTGCACGACGCGCCGGGTCTGGCCGCCATCCGCCGCTCGACCGCCACGCCGGTGGCGTCGCTCGAGACCATCTACGGCGTCAAACAGTTTCGGCCCTTCTTCGAGGAACAGGCGGTCGATGTCGCGATCGTCGACGTGCCGTGGAACGGGATGTGGGAGAGCGTGCGCGTCGCGTCGCTCGCGGACTCGTTCGACGTCAATTGCGCGCCGCATAATTTCTATGGCGATCTCGCCAGCCTGATCAGCGCGCATTTCTGTGCCTCGATCCCGAACTTCCGTATCATGGAATTCGAGACCGACGACATGCCGTGGAACAAGGAGTTCGTGACCAACCCGGTCGTGGTCGAGAACGGCGAACTGGTGCTGCCGAAAGGCCCCGGCTGGGGCACCGAGGTCAACGAAGAGGCGCTGAAGGCGCGTCCTGCCAAACGGCGGTCGTAACTACTCCGCCGGAACGGCGCGCTTGGCGATGCGAGCACGTTCGTGGCTGGCATACACAATTTTCATCAGCGCGACGATGACCGCGACGACGGCGATATAGGCGACCAACTGCGCACCGTTGGGCTTGTCGCTGTAGCCGATCAGCGTGTGCAGCAGCCGGCCGAACAGCGAGTCCTGCGATAGGATGCTCGACGTGTTCCACACCGTCCGCGTCAATTCCCCGACATAGCCTGCCTGTTGCAGGAACACGACTGCTTGCGCCGCCAGGCCGGCGGCGAGCAGCGCGATGAGCCCCGACGTCACGGCGAACAGCCGATGTGCCGGAATCGCAAGCAGGCCGAAATACATCAATGCGGAGACCGCGACGCCGCCCACGAGACCGAGCACCCCGCCGATCAGCATCGACACCGTGCTGGCGCCGCCCGCCGCCGCGATGCCGTAAAGGAACAGCACGATCTCCGAGCCTTCGCGCAGCACCGCGACGCCGACCACGATCGCGAGCGCGAATAGCGGCCGCTCGCCCGCCGCAACCGCGGCGCCGACCTCGCGCATTTCTTTCGCCATGGCGCGGCCGTGGCTCGCCATCCACACGTTGTGCCAGGCCAGCATCACGACCGCGAGTAACAGGATCGCGGCGTTGAACAGATCCTGGCCGGCGCCCTGGAACAGCGATCCGATCTGCCCCGCGAACGCGGCGACCAGGCACGCGCCGAGCGCGCCACCCAGGACGCCGTACCCGACCCACAGGCCGCGTCCGCGTACGCCTTTCGACGCGGCCAGGACGATGCCGACGATCAGCCCGGCCTCGATGATTTCGCGGAAGACGATGACTAGCGTGGCAAGCATGACGACAAATTTCCTTACTTAACGACGAGCTTGCCCTTGGTCGTGTCTTCGTGGAAATCGTCGAAGAACCCGTACGTGCCGGCTTGCAGCGGGCCGATATAGACGACGATCTGCCCGTTGCCCGGCACCACTTTCTCGACGCGGAAATCGTGGCTCTCGAATTCGGCCGGCGTCGCGTCCTCGTTCTTGACCGTGAGCTTCACCTGCTTGCCCGCCGGAATGGTCAGGACTTGGGGCACGAATTGGTGATCCTTGAGCGCGATTTCGGCGGTGTCGTCGGCGGCCCACGCGGCGGCGCCCGCAAGTAACGCAACGGTCATAATGAAAGGCAGAATCAGACGCTGCATCGAACGATCCTTTTTCTAAACGGATTGGAACAAGCGCTGGCCGACGAATTCGCCTTCGGCCGCGCCGCCGGGACAGGCGAAGATGCCGCCACCGGTATGGGTCACGAACTGGTTGAGCATGTCGAATTTCGACATGCGCTCGAAAATCTTGATGAAGGCCGCGCGCGGATCGCGCTGATAGGCGAGGAAGAACAGGCCGGCATCGTACTCCATGCCCTGACGCCAGGGCGGCCAGCGCTCGGCGGTGAAATTGACACCGTCATTGTAGGAATAGCCGCGGCGCAAGAGTTGCGCCCCGTCGTTCGTCGCTGCGGCGGCGAGACGGACATGCGCGTTTTCAGGAATGACGGGATTGCCGTCCTTGTCCGTCGCCTCGAGATTGAGCGGCGCGTATTCGTCCTTAAGGCCCAAGGGCGCCCCCGAATATTTGTGGCGGCCGATCGTCTGTTCCTGGAACGCCAGCTTCATCCGATCCCAATGTTCGAGCGCGATGCGAATGCGGCGCGCGACGAGATAAGAGCCGCCGCGCATCCAGTCCGGCCCCTCGTCGTCGCTCCAAATCAGTTTCGTCGTGGCCTTCGGATCGTCGACGTCGGGGTTGCCGGTACCGTCCTTGAAGCCCATCAGGTTGCGCGGCGTCTGCTTGCCCGGTTCCGACACGAAACCGGCCTGCGCCCAGCGGATATCGGCGGCCTCATAAGCGAGACGCGCCAATTGCCGCACGGCATGGAACGCGATCTGCGGGTCGTCGGCGCACGCCTGGACGGCGATGTCGCCGCCGGTGCGTTCTGGCTGTAACTGGTCACCATTGAATCGCGGCAGATCGACCAGCGCCGTCGGGCGCCGCGCGGCTAAACCGTAACGGTCATGGCCGTCTTTCTCGAACAGGCCGGGGCCGAAGCCAAAGGTCAGGGTGAGACGCGCGGCCTTGAGGCCCAAGGCTTCGCCGCTATCGGTCGCGGGCTGCGCCGGATCGAGATCGAGCGCCGTCGCGGTCAAGCCCGCGGTCATGCGCGCCGACGCTGCCGTCCAGCGCTGCAACAACGACACGACCTCGTCGCGCTTTTTGGCGGTGAGGTCGAAGGCGGTGAAATAGCAGTGGCTTTGCTGCGGCGTCACGATGCCGGCTTGATGCGCGCCCCAGAACGGCTCGGTGTCGGCGGGTGCCGCCGGCACCGCGGGCGGCGGCGTGGCGGTCGCGGCTTGCGCGGCCCCGCTCACCGCGGCGGCCAATCCGCCTGCCGCGCCGGCCAGAAAGCCGCGACGCGACGGCCGCGGCGGTATGTCGTCCGACGACGTCACCGCGCCTCCATCACCGTGTTGACGTCGTCTTCGACGTAATAGAAGCCCTTGCCGTCGGGCGCCATCGCGATGCCGAAAAGATCGCCGTTGCCCGGCGGCGTCTGCGCCTGGTCGGTGTCGATCCATTGCGCGTAAAGCTGCTTGCCGGTGGTGGGATCGACCTCGACCACCTGGCCGTTCAAGGCGTTGCACACCAGCAGATGGCCGTTCGGCGCCATGACCATGGCGAGCGGCCGCTTCAGCAGCCCGACCTTGGTGATCTCGCGGCCGGTGCCGGCGCTGGCGGTCCGTGTGGTCGCGTCGGCGATGGCGATGATGCGATTGCCGACGCCGTCGGAGACGTAAAGCGTCGTGCCGTCTTTGGCCAGGACGAGACCGGTCGGCCCGATCATGAAGGCGTCCTTGTCGGCCTGCGCGCTGAGGCCATCCGCGACGACGGTTTGGCTCGTCACCGCCGGCGGCTTCCCGGCGGGGATCGACAATTCGATCCGCAACACCGTGGCTTTGTTGACGACGACGGCGTCGCCGTCCGCGTCTTTCACATCGGGGCCGGGCAGGGTCCCGACCATGCTGACGAACAGCGTCGCGGTCGTGCCATTGTCGATCGCGGCGATGTTGCCCCACGGTCCGTTGATGTTCGGCCCCGCGATGGTGCCGGCGATCTTGCCGCCGGCGTCGAGCACGATCAGACAGCCGCTGCCCTTGGTCTTGGTCGTGCCGTCCGTGGACGGCGCGCTACCGACGACGATCCAGCCGCTTTTCAACATGGTCATCGCGGTGGTCAGGCCGACCCCGCCGGGACAACCATCGAGCCGACGTGGCAATTTCGCGATGACGGCCGTCTTCCTGGTTGCCAGGCTGTAGTCGATGATGGTCGTCCCGGTGCCTTGCAGATTTGAAATATTGTTGAAGTTGTCGATCAGCACGTCGTTCTGGTGGATCACGCCGGCCGAAACCGGCGCCACCACCACCGCGTAAGGGTTGAGGTCGCCGTTGTCGGGAACGGTCGAGGTCAGGGTG
>JASHUX010000389.1 GCA_030039775.1 Alphaproteobacteria bacterium
GCTTTGGCTCTTGGACGAACCGACCACTAGTCTCGACGCCGCGGCGGCAGAGGATTTGCTGCAGGCCGTCATGTCTCATCTCGGCACTGGCGGACGAGCGGTGATTGCCAGTCACGGGCCGCTGGCGATCGAGACCGCGGCAACCCTCGCGCTCGACGATTACACGCCGCGCGGCCGCGCGATCGCGGCGTGACCGCTTTTTTGTTGCTTGTGCGGCGCGATCTGCGCCTGGCGTTGCGGCAGGGCGGGGATGCCGCCATCGTGATCGCGTTCTTTTTCCTCGCGGTGATCCTGTTCCCATTGGGCGTCGGTCCCGAGCCGGAAATTTTGACCCACATCGCCGCCGGGATCGTCTGGGTGACGGCGCTGTTGGCGGCGCTTCTATCGTTGGAGCGGCTGTTCCTTGCCGATTACGACGACGGCTCGCTTGAGGTGCTCGCCTTGATGCCGCTGCCGCTCGAGCTTCAGGTGCTGGCGAAGGCGCTGGCACATTGGCTCACCACCGGATTGCCGTTGACGGTGATGGCACCGCTTCTGGCGCTGTTGCTCCATCTCGACCGGGCCGGCTATCCGATGCTGGTGGCGGGGATGGCGCTCGGCACCCCAATCCTGAGTCTGATCGGCGCGATCGGCGCGGCCGTGACGTTGGGTGCGCGGCGCGGGGGCGTCCTTTTGTCGCTGCTGGTCCTGCCGCTCTATATTCCGGTGCTGATCTTCGGGGTCGGCGCGGTCGAGGCCCAGATAATCGGCGTGAGTGCGCGGCCTCATCTGCTGTTGCTGCTGGCACTGTTGCTGGCGGCGATCCCGCTGGCGCCGGTCGCCGCGGCGGCCGCCTTGCGTCAGGCCGTGGAGTAGCCGGCACGGATGCGCTAAAACCCGCCCATGTTCCGAATGGCCAATCCCGCCCGCTTCATGCGTGTCAGCGCAGCGGTGCTGCCGTGGTGCGCCGGCGCGACCGCGCTATTGCTGGCCGGGGCATTGATCTTGGCGCTGTTTGTGGCGCCGCCCGATTATCAGCAGGGCGAGGCGGTGCGGATCATGTATGTCCATGTCCCCGCCGCCTACATGGCGAGCCTGGTCTATGTGGTGGTTGCCGTCGCCAGCGCCGTGGCATTGATTTGGCGCCATCCCTTAGCCGACATCGCCGCGCAGGAAGCGGCGCCGCTCGGCGCCGGCTTCACTCTGATCTGCCTCGTCTCCGGCTCGCTGTGGGGCGAACCGATGTGGGGCACGTGGTGGGTATGGGACGCGCGGCTCACCTCGGTGCTGGTGCTGTTCTTCCTCTATCTCGGTTACATCGCGCTGATTCACGCGTTCGACGATCCGACGCGCGGCGCCAAGGCGGGCGCGGTGCTGGCGCTGGTCGGCGTCGTCAATCTGCCGATCATCAAATTCTCGGTCGATTGGTGGAGCACGCTGCATCAGCCGGAAAGCATCTTCCGGCTCGGCGGTCCGACCATCGCGACGTCGATGCTGTGGCCGTTGGGCGTGATGGCGCTGGGCTTCACGCTGTTTTTCGTCACGTTGCTGTTGGTGCGTATGCGCAGCCGTCTCCTCGCCGCCAAGATCCGCGCGCTGCGTCTCGCGGCGTGATGGCCGGCATCGGGCATTTCTTGGCGATGGGCGGTTATGCGATCTTTGTCTGGCCCGCGTTCGCGATTGCCGCTCTCGTCATGGCCGGTTTGGCCGTGCAAAGCGTCGCCGGCTATCGCCGGCGCCGCCGCGAATTGGCGCGGCTTGACCATGAGGACGCGCCGTGACTCGGAAACGCCGCCGCCTCGTCTTCGTGCTGGCCGGAATGGTGCTGCTAGCAGGCGCGGCGGCCATCGTGCTGAGCGCGTTGAGCGACAACCTCGTGTTTTTCTATAGCCCGACCGATCTCGTCACCAAGCATGTGCCCGACGGCCGGCGCTTGCGCATCGGCGGCCTTGTCGCCGACCACAGCTTGCATAAGGCGGCGGATGAAAAAACGGTGACCTTCGACGTCACCGACGAGCGCAACCAGGTTGCCGTGACCTATACCGGTGCGCTGCCCGATCTGTTCCGCGAAGGGCAGGGCGTGGTGGTCGAAGGCGTGCGCGAACCGAACGGCACCGTCATGGCGTCGACCGTTCTCGCCAAACATGACGAGCGCTACATGCCGCCCGAAGTGGTCGATGCCTTGAAGCGCGCCGGCCGCTGGCAGGAAAACGCGGCAACGGCGGCGAAATCGCCATGATCATCGAGCTCGGCCATTTCGCGCTGATGCTGGCGTTGCCGCTGGCGCTGATCCAAGCGGCGGTGCCGCTGTGGGGCGCCCATCGTCGCCACGCCGGCATGATGGCGCTCGCCGACCTGACGGCGCTGGCGCAGTTCGCGCTTATCGCGCTCGCTTTCGCGACGCTGATGAACGCGTACGTCACGTCGGATTTTTCCGTGCTCAACGTCGCGGAAAACAGCTCGTCGGCGAAGCCGTTGCTGTACAAGATCACCGGCCTGTGGGGAAACCACGAAGGCTCGATGCTGTTGTGGGTGCTGATCCTGACATTGTTCGGCGCCGCGGTGGCGTGGTTCGGCGACAATCTGCCGCCGGCGTTGAAGGCGCGGGTGCTGTCGGTGCAAGCAATGATCGGCGCCGGATTTTTTCTGTTCATTCTCTTCACCTCCGATCCGTTCCAGCGTCTCGCCAATCCGCCGCTCGACGGCAACGGCCTCAATCCGATCCTGCAAGATCCCGGCTTGGCGTTTCATCCGCCGATGCTCTATCTCGGCTATGTCGGCTTCTCGGTCGCGTTCTCCTTCGCGGTCGCGGCGCTGCTCGAAGGTCGCGTCGATGCCGCGTGGGCGCGCTGGGTGCGGCCCTGGACTCTGGCGGCGTGGTGCGCCCTCACCGTCGGCATCGCGATGGGAAGCTGGTGGGCTTACTACACGCTGGGCTGGGGCGGCTGGTGGTTCTGGGATCCGGTCGAGAACGCGTCGTTCATGCCGTGGCTCGTCGGAACCGCGTTGCTCCATTCCGCCATCGTGGTAGAAAAACGCGACGCGCTCAAAACCTGGACGGTGCTGCTGGCGATTCTCGCCTTCTCGCTGTCGCTGGTCGGCACGTTCCTGGTGCGGTCGGGCGTGCTGACGTCGGTCCACGCGTTCGCGCTCGATCCGAGGCGCGGCGTGTTCATCCTGGTCTTGCTCGCGGTCGCGATCGGCGGCTCGTTGATCCTCTACGCCGTGCGCGCCCCGGCGCTCCAAGGCGGCGGCTTGTTTGCGCCCGTGTCCCGCGAAGGCGCGTTGGTGCTGAACAATCTCTTGCTCGCGACCGGCGCCGCCACGGTGTTTCTCGGCACGCTCTATCCGCTATTTCTGGACGCGGTGGGCGGGCCGAAATTGTCGGTCGGCTATCCGTTCTTCGACCGGACCTTCGTGCCGCTGATGGTGCCGCTGCTGCTGGCGGTTTCGGTGGGGCCGTTCCTGGCCTGGAAACGCGGCGATCTTCGGGGCGCGTTGCAGCGCCTGTGGATCGCGTTCGGTCTCGCGGTTCTGGTCGGCGCGATAGCGCTTTACGTTACGCAAGGCGGGCCGATCCTCGCGGTCGGCGGGTTGATGCTCGCGGCGTGGGTCGGGCTCGGCGCGATCACCGAATGGATCGAGCGCACCAAGCTCAACTGGCGGCGCGCGATTCACCTGCCGCGCGCGGCCCACGGCATGACGCTCGCGCATCTGGGACTCGCCGTCACCGTTACCGGCATCGCGGGGTCGGCATGGCAGACGGAGCGGATCGTCGTGATGAAGCCCGGCGATAACCTTTCGATCGGCGGCTATACGCTCCATCTCGACCGCATCGGCCAGAGCGATACGCCGAGCTATCACGCCGAGCGTGCCGATATTTCCGTCAGCGCCGACGGCAAAGCCGTCGCGGCGATGCATCCGGAAAAGCGCACGTATCCGCTTGAGCAAATGACGCGCGGCGAAACCGCGATCCGCACGACGCTGCTTGCCGATCTCTATCTCGCGCTCGGCGACAATGACGGCAAAGGCGGCGCAACGATCCGGGCCTATTGGAAGCCGCTGGTGCCGTGGATCTGGATCGGCGCGGTATTCATGGCGCTGGGCGGGGTGCTAAGCCTATCCGACCGGCGCTTCCGTATCGGCGTGGCGCGGCGACGCGCGCCGGCGGGCGCCGCGGTCGAACCGGGGGAATAAGCGATGCGCCGAATCCTGTTCATCGTCCCGATCGTGCTATTCCTGGCCGTGGTCACGTACTTCTTCGTCGCGATGCGCGGCGGCTACAATCCGTCGGTTGTGCCGTCCGCGATGGTCGGCAAGCCGGTGCCCGCGTTCGACCTGCCCGGTCCGCCGTCCCCGCCCAACTATGCCGGCCCGCCGGTGAAGCTCGGCTTCACCAACCGCGACATGCTCGGCCGCGTGGTGGTGGTGAATTTCTTCGCCTCGTGGTGCGTGCCGTGCCGCGTGGAGCACCCGGTGCTTATGGGGCTCGGCCCGTCGGCCAACGTGCCGGTCGTCGGCATCGCCTACAAAGACAAGGGCCAGGACGCGATCGGATTCCTCAACGAATACGGTAACCCCTATGTCGCGATCGCCCTCGATGAATCGGGGCGCACCGGCATCGATTTCGGCGTCTACGGCGTGCCCGAGACCTACGTTGTCGACAAGCAGGGCATCATCCGGCTGCGCCATGTCGGACCGCTCACCGCCGAGAGCGTCGCGCGCGAGATCCTTCCGGTGGTTCGCGCCCTCCAGGTGCAGCCTTAGTGATATTTGTCAGGCACACTTTCGCCTCCCTCCCCCTCAAGGGAAGAGGGGCAAGATTTTTTGCCGCGATTCTTCTCTCTGCCATTTTTTTTCATCCCGCGTTCGCCGTCGAGCCGGGCGAGATGCTGAAGGCCCCGGCGCTTGAGGCGCGGGCACGCGCGATTTCGAAGGAACTGCGCTGTCTCGTATGCCAGAACGAATCGATCGACGAATCCAACGCCGATCTGGCGCACGATCTGCGCGTGCTGTTGCGCCAGCGATTAATGGCGGGCGACACCGACCAACAGGCGATCGACTTTATCGTGAAGCGCTACGGCGATTTCGTGCTGCTGAAGCCGCCGGTCGAGCCGGCTACGTATTTCCTATGGTTCGGTCCGCCGGCGGTGTTGATCGTCGGCGCGGTCGGCGCCTTGCTGTTCGTGCGGCGGCGCAATCGCGTGCGCGCCGAACCGGCGCCGCTTTCGGCGCAAGAGCGCCAACGGATCGACGTGCTACTGCGCGAACCGAACTGAGATGGCGATCCTGTCGCTCGTTCTCTTGCTGCTGTTGGCGCTCGTGGTGTTGAGCTTCGTGTTCGTGCCGTTGGCGCGGGGACGTGCGGCGCCGACAACAGGCCGAACCACGTTCGCCCGTGCGGTCTATCGCGATCAGTTGCGGGAGCTGACGCGCGATCGCGAGCGTGGCGTGATCGAGGCCGGCGAAGAGGAAGCGGCTCGTCGCGAAATCGAACGGCGCTTGCTCGCGACCGACCGGCCCGACCCGGGCGCTGCGGCGAAGCCGCGTCCCGTCCTGGCCGGAATACTCAGCCTGGTGACGGTCGTTATCGCCGCCGGGCTTTACGCGATACTCGGCGATCCGGGCCTGCCCGATCTTCCTTATGCCGATCGTGCGGCGGAGCGTGCCGTCGCCGCGCACCAGATGCCGACCGACCTCAACAAGGCGGTCGCCGATCTCCAGACGAAGCTCAAGGCCAATCCGAACAATCTCGAAGGCTGGATTTTGCTGGGCCGCACCGAAGCGATGCGCCAGCATTGGGAAAAAAGCGCGGAGGCGATGCGTCAGGCCATGCTGCTCGCGCCGAAGCGGCCCGACATCGCGACCGCCTATGGCGAGATGCAGATCATGGCGGATGGTGGGCTGGTGACGCCGCCGGCGCGCGACGCGTTCGTCGCGGCGCTCAAGGAAGAACCCAAGGATCTGCGCGCGCTCTGGTATCTTGGCCTCGAAGCGGTGCAGCAGCGCAAGGTCGGCACGGCGCGCGACTATTGGCAAAAGCTGCTGGCGCTGCTGCCCGCCGACGGCGAGGAACACAAGGGCGTGGCCGAGGCATTGGCGACACTCGACAAGGCGATGAAGAGTTTGGAACACTGATCCAAACTCTTCGTCGTCCCCGCGAAAGCGGGGACCCAGGATTGGCGGCGTGCAGTTGTTCTGGGCCCCGGCTTTCGCCGGGGTGACGACCATCTAGTCGGTCGTCACCTTTTCGCGCTTCGCCAATTCCTCCGCGACCAGCTCTTTCTTTGACAATTTTCCGACCGCGGTCTTGGGCAGGCTTGGACGGAACTCGATCTCGGCGGGCAATTCGTATTTGGCGAGCCGCTCGGCGAGGAACGACTTGAGCTCGTCGAGCGTGAACGGCTTGGCGCCCGGCTTGAGCGCGATGAACGCTTTCGCCGATTGGCCGCGATAGGCGTCGGGCACGCCGATCACCGTTACTTCGGCGACCGACGGATGCTCGTAGATCGCCTCCTCGACATTGCGGGGAAACACGTTGAAGCCGCCGGAGATGATGAGGTCTTTTTTACGGTCGACGATGGTGACGTAGCCGTCCTTGTCCATATAGCCGATGTCGCCGGTGTGAAAGCGGCCGCCGCGAAATGCCTCGGCGGTAGCCTCGGGTTTGTGCCAATAGCCCTTCATCACCGTCGGGCCCGTGATGCAGATCTCGCCGCGCTCGCCCAGCGGCAGCGGCGTAAGGCCGTTGTCGAGATCGACGATCTCGACCGTTGTCAGCGGTGCCGGCACGCCGACCGAGCCGAGACGCGGGTCCTCGTCGACGCGCTGAAACGTTGCGACCGGCGCTGTTTCGGTAAGGCCATAGCCTTCGCCCGGCGTGACGCCCGTCAGCTCCTTGAAGCGCGTCAATACCTCCATCGGCAAGGGCGCGCCGCCCGAGCCGCAAAACTTGAGCGACGAAATGTCGAATTCCTTGATGCGCGGGTGGTTCACCATCGCGGCATACATGGTCGGCACCGCCGGCAGCGCCGTGATCTTCTTCCGCGCAATGTCGGCGAGCGCGCGCTCGGCGTCGAACCGGAGGTGCAGCACGATGGTCGCGGCGACCGCGATCGCCACCATCATCACGATGCCGAGGCCGAAGATATGGAACAGCGGCAGCACCATCAGCGTCTTGTCTTCGGCGTAGCGCAGCTCTTTGCTGAGCCACCGGTTACGGATCGCGATGACGGCCCGGAAATTGGCGTGCGTCAGCATCGCGCCCTTCGGCTCGCCGGTGGTGCCGCCGGTATAGACCAGGCATGCGATCTCGTCGGCGAGCGGCCCGTGCGGATGAACCTGATAGCGGCCGTCATTATCGACCAGCTTGGCGTAATCGATCTCGATGCCGGGGCCGGGTACGCGTTCGGCGGCCGGCCCGGCGACCGCGCGCACTACCGGCGCCGGCATGAAATCCTCGAGCGCACAGACCACGATCGCGCGCAATTTCTCCTTGCCCTTCAAGGCCGCGACTTGCGGATAGAGCATCGGCAAGCCGAGCGTGACCACGACCTGCGCTTTGGAATCCTTGAGGAGATAGGCGAGCTCGCGCGGGGCCGCCAACGGGCTGAACGGCACGACGCGTCCACCCGCCATGAGCACGCCATAGAAGCAGATGATGAAATGCGGGCTGTTGGGAAGATGTAGCGCCACCTGCACGCCCGGCCCGACGCCCAGCGCCTGAAAGCCCTTGGCGGCGCGCGCCGCAAGCTCATGGAGCTCGCGATACGAAATCAAGCGGTCGTAAAAATCGATGGCGGCAACGTCGGGATAGTCGCGCGCTGAATCGGCGAGCGCCTTCTCGAGCGGCTCCGGCGCCGGCAGCGGCTCGCTCCAGCTCACGCCGGGCGGATAGGATTTTTCCCAGACCTGCGCCATGCCCTTCCTCCCGTTGTTTCCGCGCAAGCTATTACAGCCATATTGCGGTTGCAAACCGGCGCGGCACGCCGCTATGTGAGCGCAATGACCGACCGCAAGCCGACCGATCCGCCGCTGTTCTACGAGACGCACGTATTTTGCTGCGTCAACCGTCGTCCCGACGGTCATCCGCGCGGCTGCTGCGCCGCCAAAGGCAGCGAAACGCTCCGCGACCACATGAAGGCACGGGCAAAGGCGCTCGGCCTCAAGGGGGTGCGCATCAACCAGGCCCTATGTCTCGACCGCTGCGAACTCGGCCCGTCGATGGTGATCTATCCCGAAGGTGTCTGGTATCGCTGCGACACCACGGCCGACATCGATGAAATTCTGCAAACTCATCTCGTCGACGGCGGCCGCGTCGAGCGGCTGCTGATGCCCGCGCAGGGAGCCAAAGCCTAAATCCTGCCTCCGGCGCTCCCGCGGACGGGGAGCGCCGGCGCCGTCAGTCGCTAATGTTTCAGATACTCGTTGAAGAAGTCGGTCATCGCGATCCACGACCGATGCTCGGCCTCGGCGTTGTAGGCGGCGGGCTTGGTTTGGTCGTTGCCGGCCGACACCATCGTATAGGCGTGACGGGCGTTGTTGTACTGCACCAGTTCCCAATCGACATGGGCGTCCAGCATTTCCTTTTCGAAGGCCGCCACATCCTTTTGCGGCACCACCGGATTGTCGCCGCCCTGGAGCGCAAGGATATGGCCCTTGATATTCTTGGCATCCGCCGGGTTCGGCGTGGTCAGAATGCCATGGAACACCACCGTCGCGAGGACCGGGGCGCCGGCGCGGTCGAGTTCGAGCGCGGTGCCGCCGCCGAAGCAATACCCGATCATGCCGACGTGGTCGGTATCGACGTTCGGCATCGCGGTCAGCACGGCGAGGCCGGCCGCGGCGCGGGCGCGCCACATCGCGTTGTCGTGCTCGACTTTTCCCATCACGCCGAAGCCTTCCTGCGGCGTCTTGGGGTGAACGTCCGCGCCGTAAACGTCGGCGGCGAACGCCACGTAGCCCATTTTGGCGAGCTTCTCGGCGATTCCTTGTTCGAACGGCGTCAGGCCCATAAATTGATGCATGATCAGAATGGCAGGGCGCTTGCCTTGCGCGTCGGTGTCGTAGGCATAAAAGCCGCGCAGCGCGGTGTCGCCTTGCTTGTAGTCGACGGACCCGGTCTTGATTTCGGCTTGCGCGGCCATGGCGGCCAGTACCAGGCTCCCGGCCAGCGCGGTGAATAGCTTGAGCTTCGTGATTCCTCCCAGATTGCTTATACCCGCTTTAACGCGGCGACTCTGCGCTGCCACGCGCAATTGTGTCAATCGACGGTGAGACACGGTAAGTTGAGAAATGGCATTCGGGGGAGTCGACATACGATTCGTGTGGCTGGCGGCGGTCGTGGGCGCGCTCCTGGCGGGCTGGCTGACGCCCGCGCCGGCGCGGCCGCCGGCAAATTATAATCCCGCGCTTCACGCCTGGTTTGAAAGCCTCAAGGAACCGGGCACGGGTATCGGCTGTTGCTCCGAAGCCGATTGCCACATCTTGCAGCCGGGGGAGTTGAAACAAACCAAGGATGGTTATCAGGTCCGCGTGCGCAATCTCTGGATCAAAGTGCCGCCCGACAAGATTCTCGAGCATCAGTACAATCCGACCGGCGGCACGGTCGCCTGTTACGGGCCAGGGCGCACCGCCGACGATGCGGCTAAAATCGTCATCTTCTGTTTTATCCGCGGCACGGAAACGTAGCGTGCGATGAGCAAAGCCTTCACCAAGGAAAGCGACGGCGACGACGATCTGCCCGACGAGCCGGCACCGGCGCCGCCCGGAACCCGCAACTACATCACGCGTGCCGGCTTCGACGCGCTGCAAGCGGAACTGCGCGCGCTCACGCGGGTCGAGCGGCCCCGCGTGGTCGAGACGGTGTCTTGGGCGGCCGGCAACGGCGATCGTTCGGAGAACGGCGATTACGTCTACGGCAAGAAGCGCCTGCGCGAAATCGACAGCCGCATCCGCTTCCTGACCAAACGCCTTGAGATCGCCGAAGTCGTCGATCCGGGCCAGCAAAAGGATCGCGGCCGCGTGTTCTTCGGCGCCACCGTGACCTACGAGGATGGCCGCGGCAACGAACGGACCGTGACGATCGTCGGGATCGACGAGGCCGACGCGGACAAGGGCCGGGTCAGCTGGATTTCGCCGATCGCCCGCGCGTTACTGAAGGCGCAAACCGGCGATGCCATCGAACTGCGCACGCCGGCCGGAAGCGAAACCATCGAAGTCGTCGCGATACGATACGAGGACTAGCGCCGAGCCTCGGCGACGCGACGCGCGATCCGCAACAGCGCATCGCGACAGATCGCTTCGGGCGGCGGCCCGATCCGCTTCATGTTGATCTCGGCGTCGAGCAACAGGCTCAAGGCGGCGCGCGCCCGACGCGCCGGCCAATGTCGGATTTGTGCGCGCAACCGGTCGGCGACCTTGAAAAACGGCGCGGGCCGCAAGCTCCGCAGCGCGTCCTCCTCGCCCAACCCTTCATCGATCCGCAAGGCGACCTGGTGAAGCCGCGTGACGTGACGCTGGGCGGCGCGCAGCACGGTGACGGGGTTTTCGCCTTCGGCAAACAGCCGGTCGAGCGCGCGCTCTAACATCGCCGCGTCGCCCTCGGTCGCGGCCAGCAGCGCGTCGTCCATTTCCATTGCGGCGCTGTCGCCGACCGCGAGCGCCGCATCGCCGAGGGTCACCGCGCCGCCGTCGCCGGCGTAAAGGGCGAGTTTTTCCAGTTCGCCACGGCTCAGGCCGCGGTCGCCGCCGAGATGATCGACCAGATAAGCCGATGCGTCCTCGTCGATACGGATGCGATGCGCCGTCATGACCTCCTTGACCAAGGCGTGGAGATCGCGCGCCGTGTCGGCGTAGCAGGCGATCGCGACGGCGTCGGAGGCGGTCTCGAAGGCGCGGCGCAACGACGAGCGCGACGCCAGATCGCCCGCCTCGACCAGGACAAAGCCGTCGCCGGGCACTTTGGCCTTGAAGAAACGCTGGAACATCATGCCGAGGGAATCGCCGGCCTCGCGCACGCGGATAAGACGCCGTCCGCCGAACATGGTCATTTGCCCGACTTCCGCCGCCAACAAATCGGGGTCGTCGCCCAGCGCCGCCGGCACCAGTTCGGCGACGCGGAAGGCGTCCTTGGGATCGTCGCAAATCGAGCGCGCCAACGTCTCGGCGCGCTCGCGCACGCGTCCGCCGTCGGGACCGTAGATCAGCGCGGCCCGCGTCGCGCGGTCCGGCACCTTTAGGAAGGCGTCGATCCGGGCCGCCGCGAGCTTGGTCACTGGGCGGCGGATTTGTTGTGGAAATAGCTCGATAGGCGGATCGCGATCTCGTCGCCGATATCCTCGACGACACGCTTTTCCGCGCCGCTCTTGCCGATCTCCGATGAGTACGGGTCGGTGCCGATGTTGTAATCGGCGATCGACTGGATTTTGCCGCGGTAGAGCACCGTCTTGTTGTCGAGGGTCGTGAGCACCATGTCCGCGGCGGCCGAGATCGATCCGCGCGGCGCCACGTTGTTGGGCTCGACTGCGAGGTAATTGGCCTGAATCGCCAGCGCGACGTGCAGCGCGTAGCGTTGGGGCGCTTCGACGCCGTCGGGATTGAATTCCTTCTCGAGCTGCCAATGCAGCAACTGCCCGATATGTTCGGGGATCGGCAGGATTTTGACGGTCGTCAAATCGGCTTCCATCACCCGCGTGCGATGGTCGCCGTACAACGGCTCGAAGCCGCAACCGGCGACCAGGGGCGCTAGGGCGACGAGGCCGATGAAAACGCGGCGCATACGGTAGTTATACCACCAAATTGACGATGCGGTTCGGGACCACGATGACTTTCCGCACCGGCTTGCCGGCAACGGCGCGGGCGACGCCTTCGTGCGCTAGTGCGGCTTTGACGACCGAGTCCTGGTCGGCGTCGCGCGGAACATCGATCGTGCCGCGCAGCTTGCCGTTGACCTGGACGGCAACGGTGACGACGTCCTCGACCAGCAGCGCGGGCTCCGCCTCGGGCCACGGCTCGTCGGCGAGCAACGTGTCATGGCCCAGTCGTTGCCACAGTCCCTCGGCGAGATGCGGCATCATCGGGTTGACCAGGCGAACGATCGCTTCGATGCCCTCGCGCAGCACCGGCGGGGGCAACGACGCGTTCTCGTCCTCCAAAAGATTGGTCAGTTCGTACAGCCGGGCCACCGCTCGATTGAAGCGAAATTTGTCGAGATCGTCGGTGATCGTGGCGACGGTGCGATGCACGGCGCGGCGCGCCGGGTGGTCGTCGGGAATCTTCGTCCCCGGGGGCGGCAAGTCGACCGTCTCGACCAGGCGCCAAAGCCGGTTGGCATAGCGCCACGCTCCTTCAATGCCGGCCTCGGTCCATTCCAGGTCGCGCTCGGGCGGGCTGTTGGAGAGGAGATAAAGGCGCGCGGTGTCGGCGCCGTATCGGTCGGTGATGGCTTCGAGGCCGACGACGTTCTTTTTCGACTTGGACATTTTTTCGCTGCGGCCGACGGTGATGTCGTCCGGCACCGTGCCGTCGGCGCGATTGCGCGGCACCTCTTCGGGAAACAGCCAATTCCCTTCCCGATCGCGATAGGTCTCGTGGCACACCATGCCTTGCGTGAATAGGCCGGCGAACGGCTCCGCCAGATTCAAATAACCGCAGTCGCGCAAGGCACGCATGAAGAAGCGCGAGTAAAGCAGGTGCAGAATCGCGTGCTCGATGCCGCCGATATATTGGTCGACCGGCAGCCAATAATCGACGTCGCGGCGTTCGAACGCGGTCGGCGCGCGAGCGGAGCAGAAACGCGCGAAATACCAGGAGGAATCGACGAACGTGTCGAGCGTATCGGTTTCGCGCCGCGCCTTGCCGCCGCATCGGGGGCAGGCGACATGCTTCCAAGTCGGGTGGTGTTCGAGCGGGTTTCCCGGCAGATCGAAGCGCACGTCATCGGGCAGCGTCACCGGCAAGTCCTTCTCCGGTACCGGCACGATGCCGCACGCGTCGCAGTGGACGACGGGAATGGGGCAGCCCCAGTAACGCTGCCGCGACACGCCCCAATCGTGCTGCCGGTATTCGATCCGGCCCTGGCCGGCGCCGAGCCGCTCCAGCCGCGCGATCATTTTCGTCTTGGCTTCCGGCACCGGCAGTCCGTCGAGGAATTGGGAATGAAACAGGACGCCGGCGTAGTCGGTAAAGGCTTCGGTGCCGACATCGAATGTGTCGTCGGCGTCGCGCGGCTTGACCACCGCCTTGACCGGCAGCCCGTATTTGCGGGCGAAGTCGAGGTCGCGCTGGTCGTGCGCTGGGCAGCCGAAAATCGCGCCGGTGCCGTATTCCATCAACACGAAATTGGCGACATAGACCGGGAGATGCCAGTTCGGATCCAGCGGATGAACCGCCTTGAGGCCGGTATCGAAACCCTTCTTCTCGGCCGATTCGAGTGCGGCTTCGCTGGTACCGATGCGATTGCACTCGGCAATGAAGTCGGCGAGCGCGCCGTTCTTTGCCGCCAGCGACGATGCCAAAGGATGATTCGGCGAAATCGCGAGGAAACTTGCGCCGAACAGCGTGTCGGGCCGTGTCGTGAAGACTTCGAGCTTATCGCCCCGGCCCGCGAGCGGCCACCAAACCCGCGCGCCTTCCGACCGCCCGATCCAGTTCTGCTCCATGATGACGACGCGCTCGGGCCAGCGGTCGAGCGTCGCCAGTGCGTCGAGCAACTCGTCGGAATACTTGGTCATCCGGAAAAACCACTGCGACAGCAGCCGCTTTTCAACGAGCGCGCCCGAACGCCAACCGCGGCCCTCGATCACCTGTTCGTTGGCAAGAACCGAATGCTCCTCGGGATCCCAATTGACCCAGCTTTCCTTGCGGTAGGCGAGGTCCGCCTTGAGAAAATCGAGGAACATCTTCTGTTCATGCTTGTAGTAATCCGGATGGCAGGTCGCGATTTCGCGCGACCAGTCATAGCCGATTCCCATGCGCTGCAACTGGGCGCGCATTACGGTGATGTTGTCGTAGGTCCATTCCTTCGGGTGAATCCCGCCGGCCATGGCGGCGTTCTCGGCCGGCAGGCCGAACGCGTCCCAGCCCATCGGATGCAGCACGTTGAAGCCCTGGGCGCGCTTATAGCGCGCCACCGCGTCGCCCATTGTGTAGTTGCGGACATGGCCGACATGGAGCCTCCCCGACGGATAGGGAAACATTTCCAGCACGTAGTATTTCGGACGCTTAGGATCGGTCGCAACCGCAAACGTCGCGCGCTCTCGCCAGACCGATTGCCATTTCGCTTCGGTCTCCTGCGCGGAATATGGCATCGGCCTTATGAGTTGGACGCGGTCGATAGACGAATTTGCCGCGCGCGCGTCAGGATCGAATTCTCGAGGTCGCGATTTGTCTTGGGATCCACCGGCGCGTCGGTCCATTGGCCGCTCGCGTCCTTGACCTGGCGGAACACCGTGACGCGGACGCCGTCGGCGCGCAGCTCGCGATTGAGAATGAAGACATTCGCCTTGAAGCGTTCGTTCGGTGCACCGCGCGGGCTATACCAATCGGTAATAATGGTGCCGCCGAACGGATCGGCAGATGCGATCGGCATGAACGACATCGTGTCGAGCGAGGCGTGCCACAGGTAAGTATTGACCGCGACGCCGGAAATGCCGCCGCCGCCATTCCCCTTGCCCTTGTCGTCGCTGAACAGCGAGGTGAGCACGCTGAAGCTGTTGCTGTTACCGTCGTCCTGTTTGTTGATATAGGCCTGCGCCGCAGGAACGTTAGGGTTGTATAGCGGGTTCGTGTGATAGGGGTCGTTAGCACGGCGCGCCGCATCGGTATCGGTCTGGCCATTGTCGACCGGATCGCCGAAGAAATTGCTGCCGCATCCGGCCAAGAGCAGCGTGGTGACGGTGGCCGCCGCCAGCGCAATCGCTTTTCGTGCCATAAACCCACTCCCCATCGAAGATGGCGCGGGACTAAAATTAGCCGCCACCACCGGACTTTCGCAACATGCTGAAATATCCTGAAATTGCCCCTTCTGTCCAGGCTCGGCCATGACCGGCACGGAAACGATCGCCGACCGCCTGCGGAATTTGCGGGACCGAATCGCCGATTTGGCGCAGGCGGCCGGGCGCGATCCCGCCACGGTAGCGTTGATGGCGGTATCGAAGACCCATCCCGCAGAATCGGTGGCGGCGGCTCTCGCGGCGGGTCAACGTCTCTTCGGCGAGAACCGGGTCCAAGAGGCCGCCGGCAAATACCCAGACCTTCGCGCCCGTCATCCCGATTTGCGCCTGCATTTGATCGGTCCGCTGCAAAGCAATAAGGCGACGGAAGCCGTGGCTTTGTTCGATGCGATCGAGACGCTGGACCGGCCGCGCCTGGCCGAGGTGTTGGCGCGGGAGATAACGCGCCAGGACCGGCGGCCCGACTTGTTCATCGAGGTCAATACCGGCGAGGAGGCGCAGAAATCCGGCATTCTGCCCGCGGCGGCCGACGCCTTTATCGACGAATGCCGCGACAAGTGGAAATTGCCGGTGGTCGGGCTGATGTGTATCCCCCCCGAGCACGACGATCCCGCACCGCATTTCGCACTCCTGCGCGAGATCGCGCGGCGCCACGGCCTGACCCGGCTCAGCATGGGGATGAGCGCCGATTACGAGACCGCGATCCGCTTCGGCTCGACCGAGGTTCGGCTCGGCACCGCGATCTTCGGTCCCCGCGGCACGGCGGCTTAGGCGCCGCGCTCGAGGCGCTCCATATCTTCGTCGCTGAAGCCGAAATGATGGCCGATCTCGTGGATCAGCACGTGGCGCACGACACGGTCGAGCGGCTCGCCGGATTCGCACCAGAAATCGAGGATGGGCCGGCGATAAAGATGGATCATGTCGACGTTGGGCTGCGGATACATCACGCTCTTGTGCCCCCGCGGCGTGCCGCGATAGAGGCCGAGCAGTTCGAACGAGTCCTCGAGGCCCATCTCCTTTTCGGTAGCCTCGTCGGGAAAATCCTCGACCCGGATCACCACGTCCCGAACGTGACGGACAAGCTCTTCCGGGATCGCCGCGAGCGCCTGGCGCGCCAAGTCCTCGAGTTCGGCGAGAGTGGGCGGTTTCATGTCCGGCTTGATCTGGCGGGCCATCGGGATCACATCCTGCTCACGCCAAGACCGAAAAGGAGGCGGTGATGTCGGAACGTCTGGTTGGCGCGGCGCGTCATGCCGCGATCAAGGAGTTGCAGGGTTGGGCGGAGGTCGAGGATCGCGACGCCATCCGAAAGACATTCCATTTCGGCAGTTTCAGCGAGGCCTGGGGCTTCATGAACCGGGTCGCCTTGGCTGCGGAGAAGATGGATCACCATCCCGAATGGTTCAACGTCTATAACCGTGTCGAGATCATTCTTTCGAGCCACGATGTCGAAGGCTTGAGCGAGCGCGACATCAAGCTCGCCCACGCCATCGAAGCGATGGCGGCGGCGCGCGACAAGTAGGTCTAAGCGGCGCGTTTCTCGGGGAGGGGCGTCGGCTCGGCGACGGTATTGGTCTGGGTACCGATCCGCGACGAAGCGGTGCCGAACAGGCGCGAGACGATCCGTTCCTTCAACAGGCATTGCAATTTCGCCCGCGTGCTCTGGCGCGCGAAATAATATTCGTCGGAGAACATGGCGGTGTCGCGCACCACGCAGGAATTGCCGGCGAAAAAGCGCTTGAGGAGTGCTTGATAGACCGGTTTGTCGCGGCGCGCGCAGAGATAGAGCTTTGCGGGCGTGGCAAGCACCGGCGTCATGGCGTTGCCGGGGCCCTTGAGCCAATCGACCGTCGCGAGCGACACTTCGGGCCATTGCGGATTCATGAAATCGTCGGCGACGATGATACCGCCGGGCGCCAACGAGTCCGCGGCAAGGCTCAGATCGTGCCGCACGTCGTCATAGCGGTGGCCGCCGTCGACGCTGAAAAAGCGTACCGCGCCGACACGCCGGCGAATCTCGGCGGGGCCGATCGCGGTGGACAGTCCGGCGAAGACTTCGTCTTGCGTCAGGACAATTTTGAGACGCTCGCAATTCTGCTTGAACCGGATACCGCGCCCGAGGCCGCGCGGATCGTGATACATGGCGTCGTCCTCGAAGACATCGATCGCCAGCGCTCGTTCGTGGGCGAGGCGCGCCTTGGCGAGAATAAAGAACGAGCGGCCGTGATGGACGCCGATCTCGGCCATGCCGCCATGGATGCCGGACTCCGACTGCGTCAGCAAGAGGAACTCGAACAACTCCCCGTCGAAATAGCTGGTGTTGCCATCGACTTTGAAGAAATCGCGCCGCAAATAGCCGGACATGTGACCTCGGGACCAAAGGTCCGCGAGTTATTCCAAGGCGGCGTTAACAACCCGCTAACTTTACCGCGGTTTCCCGCCTAAAGCGTCGCTTCCGCGCCGAAAACCAGCGTGATCTGGCTCGAGAGATACCCGCCATTGCCGTTGCACAGCGCGACCTCGGCGTCCTTTACCTGACGCTCGCCTGCGGCGCCGCGCAGCTGCTCCACCGCCTCGACCATGAGGAACATGCCGTACATGCCGGGATGGACGCAGGAGAGGCCGCCGCCATTGGTGTTGAGCGGGTGCGCGCCGCCGGGGGCGATGTTGCCGGCGGCGACGAACGGGCCGCCTTCGCCCTTTTTGCAGAAGCCGAAATCCTCGAGGAACAGAATGGTATTGATCGTGAAGGCGTCATAGACCTCGATGACGTCGACGTCTTTGGTCGTGATGCCGGCCATCGCATAGGCGCGCGGCGCCGCTTGTGCCACCGCCGTGACGGTGAGGTCGGGCATCTGAGAAATGTCGTTATGCGTGGTCGCGGCGCCGACGCCGAGCATGTAGACGGGCTTCTGCGGAAAATCCTTGGCCCGATCGGCGCGCACCACCACCATCGCGGCGCCGCCGTCGGTGACGAGGCAGCAATCGCGCACGCCGAACGGATCGACCACCATCCGCGACTTCACCACGTCCGCGACGGTGAGCGAATCGCGCATGAACGCGCGCGGATTCTTCTGCGCCCATTGCCGCGCCGACACCGCGACCTGCGCCAGCTGCTCCTTGGTCGTGCCGTATTGGTGCATGTGCCGGGCCGCCGCCAACGCGTAGGAATTGATCGGCTGGCGCGGGCGATAGGGCGCGTCGAACGAGCGGCCGAAGCCCGGCCCGCCGCCGCGTCGCGTGTTGGTGCGCGCGTTCGAGCCGTAGGCGATCAGCGCCACGTCGCACA
>JASHUX010000390.1 GCA_030039775.1 Alphaproteobacteria bacterium
TTCGGCAGCGCCTGCCATTGGCAGCCGGTCGAGAGCACGTAGAAAATGGCGTTTACAACCTCGCGGACATTGACTTCGCGCCGCCGCCCGCCGCGCTTGGCCGGCGGGATCATCGGTGCAATCAGCGCCCATTCGGCGTCGGTCAGATCGCTCGGATAACGTAGACCGCGACGTTCAGCGGCACGGCGATGTTCACACTTCCACATGTGGCACCCATCGGTTGCGATTCGGGTGCCACATAAGGAATCACAAACGATTCATCCGACTCAACAACTTTCGGGATCGGCTCTTAGCCCGCCGCCACTCAAGAACGGCTCGACCGAGACGGTTGCCATCCACGATTTTTTTGCCGAGTAAACTTAGTCGTGGATGGCCCGCCTTCGCGGGCCATGACGCACATTGTTATCCGTTATTCGACCTACGCCGCTTTTTTCCGCCACAGCCGCTTGGTGGCGAGCGCGGCGCCATCCGACAGCGCCTTGAGCTTCGCCCAGGCGATCTGCGGGTGAACGCGGCCGCCGAGCCCGCAATCGGTCGAGGCGATGACGCCGTCGCGGCCGACAGCGTCCGCGAACTGGCAGATACGGTCGGCGACCAACTCCGGGTCCTCGATCAAATTGGTCGAGTGGGTCACCACGCCCGGCAGGATCTTCTTGCCGGCGGGCAGCTTCACGTCCTTCCAGATTTTCCATTCGTGCTCGTGCCGGACGTTCGCCGCCTCGAACGAGTAGTAGTCGCAATTCACCGCCAGCATTAGATCGACGATGTGCTTCATCGGGATGTCGGTGGTGTGCGGGCCGTGCCAGCTTCCCCAGCACAGATGGAAGCGAATCTTGTTCGACGGCAGGCCCTTGATCGAATGGTTCAGCGCGTCGATCTGCATTTTGGTGTAGCGGCGATAGCCTGCGACACTCGGCTCGTCGGCGTGCTGGTCCCAGTTCTCGCCGATCGCGGGATCGTCGAGCTGCACGATAAGCCCGGCGTCGATGATCGCCTTGTACTCCTCGCGCATTGCGTCGGCGCAGGCGTAAAGTAGCTCTTCCTCGGTCTTGTAGTGCTCGTTCGGCATGCGCGCGCAGCTCGCCGGCGCGATTGAATTCATCCACGCGCCCTCGGTCGGGACGCCCGACGCCTTGAGCGCCGCCTTGAAATTGTCGATGTCGCGCTTGATGTCGGCCCGGCCCTTGTAGGTGACGGGACCGTCCACCAGCGGGCTGTTGTTGGTCATGAACTGCTCGGGCAGGCCGCAGCCCGAATTGGGGTCCATGTAGGCGTCCTGGAACTTCGCCATGTCGCGGCGCGAGGTCCAGTCGCCGACGACGAAATCCTTGGGCGCCATCGCCGCCTTGGTGTGCGCCGTCAGGTGCGTCGCCCATAGCGACACGTTTTGCGCCTTGACGCCGCCGAGCCGCTTCACAACGTACGACCACCACGCGCCGTAATCGTAGGCCCAGCCCATCGTGTGCCCGATCTCGCCATCGTTGATCAGGTCGATGCCGACTTCCTTCTGGTGTTTGACGACCTCGGCGACCGCGTTTTTCATCTCGCGATCGAATGCGGTTTGGTCGAACTGCTGGCCCAATGTCCGCTTTTGGGCGACGTCGAGCAGCTTCTGCGGGCGCGGCAGGCTGCCGACATGGGTGGTGAGAATCTTGTTCGCCATTTCGTCCTCCCGGTTGGCTAAGCGCGCCGCCTTTCGCGGCACCTGGCTTTTTGTTATGCCGGGAAACTATCAAAGAAACGGCGCGGGCGGAAGGACACCGCCTCGGCCTCAAGCCCGTTTCTTCTTCTTTTCGGCGGTGCGGGCGAGATAGGGACGGAGGTATTGCCCGGTATATGACTCCCGCACGTCGGCGATTTGTTCCGGCGTGCCAGTTGCGACGACGCGGCCGCCTTTGTCGCCGCCCTCGGGGCCGAGATCGATGATCCAGTCCGCCGTCTTGATGACTTCGAGATTGTGCTCGATCACGATCACGGTATTGCCTTGATCGACCAGCGTGTGCAGCACCTCGAGCAGTTTCTCGACGTCGGCGAAATGGAGGCCCGTGGTCGGTTCGTCGAGGATGTAGAGCGTCTTGCCGGTGGCGCGGCGCGATAGTTCCTTCGCCAACTTGACACGCTGCGCCTCGCCGCCCGACAGCGTCGTCGCCGGCTGGCCGACATGGATATAACCGAGGCCGACGCGCTGTAAGGTCACCAGCTTGTCGCGTACCGACGGCACCGCCTTGAAGAACTCGGCGCCTTCGTCGACCGTCATGTCGAGCACGTCGGCGATCGACTTTTCCTTGAACAGCACTTCGAGCGTTTCGCGGTTGTAGCGCTTACCGTGGCAAACGTCGCATTGCACATAGACGTCGGGGAGGAAGTGCATCTCGATCTTGATGACACCGTCGCCTTGGCACGCTTCGCAGCGCCCGCCTTTAACGTTGAACGAGAACCGTCCTGGCCCATAGCCGCGCGCCTTCGCCTCCGGCAGGCCGGCGAACCAATCGCGGATCGGCGTGAAGGCGCCGGTATAGGTCGCGGGGTTGGAGCGCGGCGTGCGGCCGATCGGCGACTGGTCGATATCGACGATCTTGTCGAGGAACTCGGTGCCGAGGATGGCGTCGTGCGGCCCTGGATGCTCGCGCGCGCCGTTGAGGAAGCGCGCGAGCGCCTTATACAGCGTGTCGACGATCAGGCTCGACTTGCCGCCGCCCGACACGCCGGTGACGCAGATGAAGGTGCCGAGCGGGAAATCGACGGTGATGTTCTTGAGGTTGTTGGCGCGCGCGCCCTTGACCGTGAGGCGCTGGCCGAGATGGCCGGCGCGCCGCGTCGCCGGCACCTCGATCCGCCGCCGTCCGGTGAGATATTGCCCGGTGATGCTGGCGGGATCGTTCAGCACCTTGTCGGGCGTGCCGGCGGCGATGACGTGGCCGCCATGGATTCCGGCGGCCGGCCCCATGTCGATGAGATAATCGGCGGCGCGGATCGCCTCTTCGTCGTGCTCGACGACGAGAACCGTGTTGCCGAGATCGCGCAAGCGTTTCAGCGTCCCAAGCAGCCGGTCGTTGTCGCGCTGATGCAGGCCGATCGACGGCTCGTCGAGGACGTAGAGCACGCCGGTGAGGCCCGAGCCGATCTG
>JASHUX010000391.1 GCA_030039775.1 Alphaproteobacteria bacterium
GCCGCTCAACGAATTGAGTACGACGTCGACGCCTTTGCCGTCCGTCAGGTTCCGCACCGCGTCGACGAACGCGAGATCGCGTGAATCGACCACATGATGCGCGCCAAGCTCGCGTAAGAAAGCGCGCTTCGTCGGCGAGCCGGACGTGGCGATCACTTCGGCGCCGCAATGGAGGGCATATTGGATCGCGGCCAAGCCGACGCCGCCGGCGCCGCCATGGATCAAAATGCGCTCGCCCGGCTTTAGTTGGGTCAAATGACCGAGCGCGTAGATCACCGTCACAAACGCGACCGGTAGCGTCGCGGCAGGCGCGAAATCGAGCCCGTCCGGCATGTGCGCCACGGTATGGGCGCTGATCACGACCTCAGACGACAACGTCGCGGGCGCGATTGCCAGAACGCGCTCGCCCGGCTTGAATCTGTCGATCCCAGCACCGACCGCGGTCACTGTCCCACCGCAAGCAAGTCCGAGCGTCGGACCGGCGTGTCCGTCGAGCAACGCTTCCTCGGGCAAAAGATCGAGTGCCCACATCACGTCACGGAAATTGAGGTCGGCCGTCTGCACCGCGATCGCCACCTCGCCGGCCTCCGGCGCGCGTGAAACCAGCGACTCCCAGCGCAAACTGTCGAGCCGCCCCGGGGTATCGACCACCAGGCGAACCGGTCCCGTGGCGGGCGGCGATGCGGTCGAGGTTCCGCGCCGCAAGCGTAGAACGTGCCGACCGTAGGGCGTCGCGACGATTTCGCGTTCGGCGTCCGGCCCAAGCAATTCGTCCGCCAGATATCGCGCGGCTTGCGCCGCCGTGAGGTGCGACGACAGGTCGACTAGGCGGCAATTAAGCTGCGGCATTTCGTTCGCCAAGGTGCGGCCGAGACCCCATAGCGCGGCATCGTTGCGGGCCGACGAGGCGGACGTCTGTTGCGCGTCTTCGGTGACCAGCCACAGCCGCGCGCGTTCGCGAGTGGCCGCGACCAACTGCGCCACCGTAACGACGCGGAGCAAGTTGTCGGTGGTAGCCGCGATCGGGTCGGCGGCTTGGCTCGCGTGGGGGGGCAAGACCACAATTTCGGGAATGTCCGTATCGACGCCGCTCAATAGCGCGCAGAATAGATTGCCGTCGCCGATCTCCGGCGGCACGATGATCTCGGCGCTGCCGCCGGCGGCAATGAGGCGCTGCGCTAAAATTTGCGCGACCGCATCGCCGTGTTCGGCAACGATGATGGTCGGGGACGCCGCGGTCGTTTCGGCGGCGGCGACAACCGCATCGCGCCGCGCGATCACGATACCGGCGGGCCAAGGATCGGCGGCAACGTCCGCCGTGTCGACATCGGCGAAGCCCCCGAGGAGTAGCATGTCGCGCCATGCTGCGATGGTGCGCAGCGGCGACGACAGCCGATCATCCGAGAGTCCTTCCGGCCACCAGGCGGCATCCTGGCCGAAAATCCAATCCCATAAGCTGTTCGGTTGCGGCTCGGCCGCGAGGATCAAACCGTTTGGCGCCAACATTTGACGCAGCGTTCCGGCCGTACCGCCATCCGCGCGCAAATGCGTCAGCGCATAGGCGGACACGATTACGTCAAAACGGGGTGTGCCGAGATCGGTGGGCCCGCCGCGCGGATCCCAAGCTACCGCGGACGCGCCGGCAAATCCCTGCAGCCGCGCCGACAGCCGGCCAATCCGGTCAGGATCGGGATCGCTGGCGACATAGCGGAAGGAGCCTTGCCACCCGGACAAGTCGTCGAGTAAACGCCGCGTCAGCATGCCGGAACCGGCGCCGATCTCAAGAATCCGTAACGGTCGTCCCTCTGGCCAACGCGCTGCAAGCTGCAACACCGCGCGGCGCAGGGTGTCGTCGACCCGGCCGCCGCTCGACGTCGCATGGAGGAAATATTCGACCAACGCCGCGGGCGGTGCACCCGTCGAGGCGGCGCGCCCGACCAGGAAATCGGGCAAGCTTTCAGCGGCCGCCGCGGCCAATGCAAGCGCGGGGGTGAGTTGCGGTGCGTCCTCCAGGATCGTGCGCCAGATCAGCGCCGGTTCGGGCAATCCCGATGAGGCCGCGAGCCGCCATGTGCCGTCGGCCATCGCGGTGGCCGCGCCGTGATGGCCCATCCAGCCGAGGAGGGCCCGTGCCAGCGGCATGGCGTCGGGAACGATCCCCGCCGCGGGCGCTTCAACGGCGAAAGCCGTTCCCGCCGGAAGCAACGGCAATAGCGCCTTATGCGCAGCCGCGACAACGTAGCCATCGAACAGCAGCGCGCTCTCAGCCGCGGCATCATGGACAAGATTCAATGCGGCGAAGAGGTCCTCGGGATCGGTGGTCGGCGCGACGTCCTCCCCCGCGTGCGGCATCGCGGCCACCGCAAAATGGAACGTGCGCTCCGCATCGCTTTCGCGTTTCAGAAGCTGCACGCGCCGGAACCAGCATTCGCCGATCTCAGCCACGGCGTCGCCGACATCGTCATAGAATATGATCGAGCCGCACGCCGATCTGGTGCCGCGATGGACGATGGAGAGCCGCGCCTGCCGCGGCATCCGGCCAAACGGCGCGAACAAGCGAACCCCCGAGAAGCGCCACGGCAGCAGACTGAACTCCGAGCGAGCCGCGCTGTCGGTGCCGAGCAGCGCCAGGAACGCCTGCAGGCCGCCGTCGAGTAGTGGCGGCGGCAGTAGGTAGCCCGCCATGACGGCGGGATCGTCCGGCAGAGCGAGCCAGGCATGGGCCGTGTCGTCGTCGAGCACATCGACGGCGGAGACGACGCGGAAGCGCGGTCCATAATCGAGCCCCAATGCCTGCGCCCGTGCGTAGAACGCTGACGCGTCGATGCGCGCGCAGGCCGTCGCCGGCTCGAGGCGCGGCGGTTGTGCACTGATTCCGGGCGCGATGCGCGCGATGGCATGGAGCTGATGTTCTTCCGTGCCCAGCCGCGCGCGGCTATCGATCACGATGGCGCGTTCGCCGTCGAGCCGGACGCGAAGTTGCCTCGACTGATCCGGCGACAACGCAATCGCCTGCCGGATTTCGACCTCCTCCAGCGACAGTACAGCGGCGTCAGGCTGTCCGGCGTACGCCACCGCGAGCGCGATGTCGAGTGTCGCCGCCGCCGGAAGAACCGGCATCCCTTCGACAGCGTGATCGGCGAGCCAGGGTAGGCGCGCCAGATCCAGGAGCTGCGTCCACTCGCGGCGATCCGCCTGCCAGCGGAAACCGAGGAGCGGATGATCGAATAGCGGTGCCGGTATCGGAATGGCTTCCGAAGTCTGCTGATACCAAAACCGCTGCCGCTGCCACGGGTAGCGCGGCAAGCCGGCGATATCGACGGGACCAGCGAAGTCGTCGTGCGGGGATAGGTCGTATCCCGCGACATAGCACTGCGCCGCAATCTTGACGAAGGGATCGGCGTCCGCCGGCGACCCCTTTGTCAACGTGGCGAGCACGCGTCCGTCGGCATCGGCGGCGCGTAATCCATCGCGAAGATAGGATTGGAGGATCGGATTCGGTCCGATCTCGATCAAGATTCGGAAGTCGCGCCCGACCAGCGTCGCGACGGCGTCGCGGAAACGGACGGGCAGCCGGATATTCCGCCACCAGTAATCGGCGTCGAGCGTTGTGCCGGACATTGCCTCGCCCGACACCGAGGATATGAAGCGCTCGCCGCAATCGCGCGCGGGGATCTCGCCGAGCTCCGCCAGCAGATCGTCGTGGATGCCGTCGAGGATCGCCGAATGAAACGCGTACTCGATGTCGAGGCGCGTATAGTGCCACTCCTTGGTCTTGGCACGCACCTCCAACGCGTCGAGCGCGTCGCGATCACCTGCGATGGTGACGTTGCCGCGGCTGTTGATCGCGGCCAATTCCAGACTGTCGAACGGTACGATCTCGGCGGCGGCCGTCTCGGGATCCAGCGACAACGCCATCATTCCGCCGTCACCGTGGGTGCGATGCTGCTGATGGCTGCGCGCGACGACGATTCGTGCCGCCGTCTCGAGCGACAATGCTCCCGCGGCCCAGCCGGCGGCGATCTCGCCGACCGAGTGACCGACACATGCTTGAGCCTCGATGCCCGCGGCGCGAAGGGCCTCGACGATGCCGACTTGAACGCCGAACAGCAGCGGCTGCGCGATGTCGGTGTGGCTCAGGAAGTCGGGATTGTCTTGTTGCAGACGCGCTTCGATCGACCAGCCCAGCAAAGGCGACATCGCACGATCGGCCGCGCGCACGCCGTCGCGGAAGGCGCGGCTGTGCTGAAGCGCGTCGCGCGCCATGCCCAAATATTGCGCGCCATTGCCGGCGAAAACGAAAGCGATCTTGCCCGGCGTCACGGCCTGACCGGAAATGACCGCCGACGATTGCTCGCCTCCCGCGTAGGCAGTGAGTTTCGTCGCGAGGGCTGCGCCGTCCGGCGCCGCGACAAAGAGGCGATGCCGATGATGATCCCGACGCGTCGCCGCCGCGCGGATCAACGGCGCGATCGAGGTGGTAGTCGACGCCAAACGCGCCGACCAGTCGCGTGCAAGTTGCGTCAGCGCCTCGGCCGAACGCGCCGACAACAATAGCGGCGCCGATGTGTCGGCGGTCGCGACAGCGCTGCCGCGTTCGGGCGCGGACGCAACGATGGCATGAGCGTTCGTCCCGCCGAAGCCGAAGGAATTGACGCCGGCGAGCAGTTGGTCACCGCTCTGCGCCAGCGGCCGCGGCTGAGCGGCCACGTCGAGATTGAGATCGGCGAACGGGATGTGGGGATTTGGCGTCTCGAAATGCAGCGAGGCAGGGAGTTGACGATGTTCCAACGCCAAGATCGACTTGATCAGCCCCGCCATGCCGGACGCGGTTTCCAGATGCCCGACGTTGGTTTTGACCGATCCGATCGCTAGCGGCGTACGACGACGGCGCGCCAGTGTTTTGCCGAGCGCGCTGAGTTCGATGGGATCGCCCGCCTGGGTCCCCGTACCGTGCGCTTCGACGAAAGCGAGGCGATCGGGATCGATCCCGGTTTTCGTGTAGACGTCCGTGAGCAACGCGGATTGGGACGCTTCGCTCGGCAGCGACATCCCCATCGTATGACCATCGGAATTGACTCCGGTGCCGACGATCAGGCCGTGGATGCGATCGCCGTCGGCGAGCGCGTCGCGGAGCGGCTTCAGGATGACGACGCCGGCGCCTTCAGCGCGCACGTAACCATCCGCTCGGGCATCGAACGCATGACAACGCCCAGTGGGCGACAACATCGAGGCCTGGCAAAAGCCGAGGAAGGAGAACGGCGCCAGGAGCAAATTGACGCCACCGACGATCGCAGCCGGTATCTCTCCGTTGCGCAGGGCCTGACAGGCCACATCGAGCGCGACGAGCGACGATGAGCACGCGGTGTCGACGGCAAAACTGGGGCCGCGCAAGTCGAATGCGTACGAAACGCGGTTGGCGACGATGGCGTTCGTCATGCCGGTCATGAAATAGGCGTCGCCGCTGGGTGCATCGCCGAGCCGCAGCGTGGCGTAATCCATGCTCGACACGCCGACATAAACCCCGACCCGGCTGCCCGCGAGTTTGGTCGCGCGCAGTCCCGCGTCTTCGAGCGCTTCCCAGGTGGTCTCCAGGATCAGACGCTGCTGCGGGTCCATTTGCCGCGCCTCGCGCGGCGAAATGCCGAAGAATGCGGCGTCGAAGCGATCGACGTTCTCGATGACGCCGGCGGCCCAGGTGTAACTTTTTCCCGGCTGACCGGGACGCGGATGAAAATAATAGGGCTTGGACCAGCGTT
>JASHUX010000392.1 GCA_030039775.1 Alphaproteobacteria bacterium
GACCTGCTGCGTCCGGCGTTGGACCAGATCATCGACCTGGGGCACCCGCTGGCGCGGCTGGCGCGCGAGATTGACTGGGACTTTCTTGATGGCCGGTTTGCCTCGGTATGTCGGCCGGGGCCGGGCCAGCCCGGATTGCCGACGCGGCTGGTGGCCGGTCTCTTCATCCTGAAGCACATGCCTACGAGACACGGATCGGGCCGCGCAACGGCGCGAAGATCGTCGCGCGAGCCTGGGCCGATCCTACGTTCAAGGCGCGGCTCCTGGCCGACGCCACCGACGCCGCCAACGCGCTCGGCATGTCGAGCCCGGTCGGCGCGCATCTGATCGCGGTCGAGAACACACCCGAGCGGCACAACATGGTCGTCTGCACCTTGTGCTCTTGCTATCCCTGGGACGTGCTGGGCCTGCCGCCGGTCTGGTACAAGTCGGCCCCGTATCGTAGCCGCGCCGTCATCGAGCCGCGCGTGGTGCTCGCCGAGTTCGGCGTGACGCTGCCGGCCGAGACGCAAATTCGCGTCTGGGATTCGACCGCCGAGACGCGCTTCATCGTGCTGCCGATGCGGCCTGCCGGCACCGACGGCTGGAGCGACGACCAACTCGCCGACCTTGTCACGCGCGACGGCATGATCGGCACCGGCCTGCCGAAGGCACCATGAATTCAATTCACGACATGGGCGGGATGCACGGCTTCGGCCGCGTCGAGGCCGAGCCGAACGAGCCCACGTTCCACGCACCATGGGAAGGCCGCGTCGCTGCGCTGTATCGCGCGATGGGCTTCACGCGGCTGTGTTTCATCGATGCCAACCGCGCGATGATCGAAAGCCTGCCGGCGGCGACCTATCTCACTGCGTCCTAATACGCGAAATGGCTGATGGGATTGGAGAAGAGCCTGACGCGGTCGGGCGTGGTCGGCACCGACGAGATCGCGGCGGGGCATTCGTTGCGTCCGGCGACGATCAAAACGCGCGCGATGCCTCTCGCCGAGGTGCCGAATTTGAAGCGTGGCGATTATGCGTGCCCTGCCCCGGCAGCCGCGCGCTTCAAACCGGGCGACCGCGTGCATACGGTCAACATCAATCCGACCACGCATACACGCTTGCCGCGATATGCCCGCGATAAAACCGGCACGGTCGAGGCGATCCGCGGCTGCCACGTCTATCCTGACAGCGCCGCGCTCGGCGCCGGCGATAATCCGCAATGGCTCTACACCATCGTCTTCACGGCCAGCGAACTGTGGGGCGACGCGGCCGAACCCGCGCTGACCGTGTCGATCGAGGCGTTCGAGCCCTATTTGGCGCCGGCATGAGCGCGCTCGACGCCGACGTGCCCGGCATTCCGCGCAGCGACGACGGGCCGGTATTCCGCGAGCCGTGGGAAGCGCAGTCCTTCGCGATGGCGCTGGCGCTGCACCAAGCCGGCTTGTTCGAATGGCGCGAGTGGGCAGCGATGCTGGCGGAGGAGATCAAGCGCGCGCAGGCTGCCGGCGATCCCGATACCGGCGAGACCTACTACCGGCATTGGCAGGCGACACTGGAGCGTATGGTCGCCGAAAAGGGCCTGACCGATTTGGCCGCCATCGCACGCCACGCCGATGCCTGGAGCCACGCGGCGCTCCGCACGCCCCACGGCACGCCCATCGTGCTGCGGGCGGAGGATTTTGAAGCACAACCCTGATCGTCGCCCCTGCGAAAGCAGGGGCCCAGGACAACCGCACGTCGCTAACCCTGGGTCCCCGCTTTCGCGGGGACGACGATAAAGGGGATGTTGCTTGTTGCATTCGTGTCGGCCCAATATGCGGCAACCCATAGGGAGATCGCCGTGACGCAGACCAGAAATTTGAAGGCGGGCGTGTTCCTGCCGCCGTTCCATCCGGCCGACGAAGACACCACGCTTCTGATGGAGCGCGACATCGAGCTGATGCAGTGGCTCGATCAGGTCGGCTTCGCCGAGGCGTGGATCGGCGAGCATCACTCGGGCGGATACGAAATCTACGGCTGTCCCGAATTGTTCATCGCCGCGGCCGCGATGGTGACGAAGAACATTCGCCTCGGCACCGGCGTGATCTCCGTGCCGTACCACAATCCGCTGATCCTGGCCGACCGCATCTGCCAGCTCGATCATCAGACGCGCGGACGCGCTATGTTCGGCTTCGGCCCCGGCCTGTTGCCGTCGGACGCGATGATGCTCGGCATCGATCCCGAGGTGCAGCGCGACCGCATGATCGAGGGCATCGACATCATCACGCGCCTGTTCAACGGCGAGATCATCACCAAGACCACCGATTGGTACACGCTGAAGAACGCGCGCCTGCATCTCCAGCCCTACACCAAGCCGCATCCCTACATGGCGATCGCCAGCTCGGCGACGCCGAACGGCGGAAAGGTCGCCGGCAAGTACGGCATCGGCATGATCAGCGTGGCCGCCGGCGCGCGCGACGGCTACGACGCGCTCGACACCAACTGGCGCCTCGCCAACGAAATCTCCGAGCAGCACGGCCGCAAGATGCAGCGCTCGGAGTGGCGGCTGATGGCGCCGTTCCATATCGCCGAGACTCGTGAGCTGGCGCTCGCCAATTGCCGCGAAGGCTTCGCCAAGTGGGAGAAATACGGCTATGCCGTGAGCCCCAACGGTGGCGCCGCGATCGGCCTGCCCTCGCTCGAAGGCGTCAACGCGAACGGCTATGGCTGCATCGGCACGCCGGACGAAGCGCTGGTCGTGCTCGAGCGGTTCTGGGAAAAGACCGGCGGCTTCGGCACGATCCTCCTGCTGGCGCACGATTTCGCGAATTGGGAAGCAACCAAGAAGTCGTACGAGCTGTTCGCCAACTATGTGCTGCCGAAATTCAACAACACAAATGCGTGGCGCAATGAGTCGATGGAGTGGCTGCGCGCCAAC
>JASHUX010000393.1 GCA_030039775.1 Alphaproteobacteria bacterium
AGCCCGCCATTCATGAAGGCGTCCATCGCGCGGTCGATTTGATAGGAGTTCGTCGCGGTCGGATCGAGAAAACGGTCGACACGGCTCGTGACATGAGGCAGCGCGAAATAGGCTCCGATCATGCCGCCGCCCGCCGCCATGACGAACGCGACGATCCAAAACAGGTTCAGGCCGGCCAAGAAGAACTGGATGAAAAACACGGCGATGACAACGACGGCCATACCCAGATCGGGTTGTTTGATCAGCATCGCTACGATGCCGAACAGCATCAAGATCGCGATCCAGTGGCCTGGAAATTTCGGCGTCAGCTTATGCTGGGCGAACAGCCAGGCCGCCAGCACAGCGAAGCACGGTTTCACGAACTCGGACGGCTGGAGGGAAATCAACGGGAGGGCGATCCAGCGCCGAGCGCCTTTAATCTCCGTGCCGCCGACCAGCGTATAGGCCAGGCCCAGCATAAAGATACAGAACACGACTAGCGCCAGGCGGCGGATATCGCGCGTGCTTAAGAGCGAAACGCCGAACATCACGGCAAGGGCCACGGGCAGCTCGACTAGGTAATGATCGACGAAAAACTGGGGGCTCGACGCGTGAATGCGGATCGCCACTGCCGGCGACGACGCCATGATCATGAGCGCGCCAAGTCCGATCAGAACGGTGAGCGCGACCAGCGTCCAGCGATCGACCGTCCACCACCATTGCGCCATGGCGCTTTGATCGGTGCGCGCGAATTTCATGACCGCGCCCCCGGCAATGCGTTGACCAGGGCGCGGAATGCCTCGCCACGGGCCTCGAAATCGGTGAACTGATCGAACGAGGCGCAGGCCGGCGACAGCAGCACGGTGCCGCCATCCGCTTTAGCCGCTTCATAGGCGGCGGCGACGGCGCGGTCGAGCGTGCCGTCGATCTCGTGGGGCGCTTTATCGCCAAGCGTTGCCGCGAATTCCTTTGCCGCCTCGCCGATGAGGAAGGCGCGGCGGATACGCGGAAAATAGGTCGCGAGTTCGGAAATGCCGCCGGCTTTCGGCACGCCGCCTGCAATCCAATAGACGGAGTCGTAGCAGGCGAGCGCCTTTGCGGTGGCGTCGGCGTTGGTGGCTTTCGAGTCGTTGACGAAGCGCACGCCGGCAACCACCGCGATCGGCTCCTGCCGATGTGCCAGGCCCGGAAAGCTTGCAATGCCGGCAACCACGTCGGCCCGGGCAAGCCCCAAGGCCCGCGCCGCGGCATAGGCGGCGGCGGCATTCTGCCAATTGTGCCGCCCCGGAAGCAGGGGCACGTCATGTAAATCCATCACTTTGTCGGCGCTTCGCTCTCTATCGTCGATCAACCGTCCGTTTTCGACGAACACGCCCCCCGAAATTTGGCTGATAACCGAGATTCGGGTCACGCGCCAAGCATTCTCGCGCGACACGGCATCGGCGACTCCGCGACTTGTCTCGTCATCGACGCCGATGATCGCCGTCGGATTGCCGCGGACGGTCCGGAACAGGCGGCGCTTGGCGGCAATGTATCCCTCGAGACCGCCATGACGGTCGAGATGGTCGGGGGTGAGGTTCAGCCAGACCGCGACGTCGAACGCGGCTTTGTCGATCAGCTCGAGCTGGTACGAGGAGAGTTCGAGCACATAGGTGCCATCGGTATCGAGTCGCGCCAGAGTGAGGGCCGCCATGCCGAGATTGCCGCCGACTGCGACTTTGCGGCCGGCGGCGGCGAGGATGTGGCCGATCAGTGCGGTCGTGGTCGATTTGCCGTTGGTGCCTGTAATGCCGACATAACGCGCCTCGGGAACGGCGCCAGCCAAGAGCTCGATATCGCCGATAATCGGCGTGCCGGCCGCCTTCGCCGACGCCGCGACCGAATTGGGTTTCGGATACGTGTGGGGGATTCCCGGCGACAGCACCAGCGCGTCGATGCCGTTGAAACGTGCGGTATTGAGGTCCGCGAGGGGAATGCCGCGCCTCCGCGCCGCGTCACGGCGGTCAGGCGAATCGTCCCATGCGAGCACGGTGGCGCCGCCCGCCATAAGCGCTTCGGCCGCGGTCAATCCCGACCGCGCCAATCCCATCACTGCTACTGTTTCGCCCTTAAAGCTCTCAACCGTGATCATCTCAGTTTCAACGTCGACAGACCGCCGATCGCGAGGATCGACGCGATTATCCAGAACCGAATGACGATGGTCGGTTCCTGCCAGCCCTTTTTCTCGAAATGGTGGTGAAGCGGCGCCATCATGAAGACGCGGCGCCCAGTCAGCTTGAAGCTCGCGACCTGGACGATGACGGACACCGTCTCGAGCACGAACAGGCCCCCGACTATAACCAGCACCAGCTCATGCTTGGTCACGAGCGCGATAGCGCCCAAGGCGCCGCCGATGGCAAGCGATCCGGTATCGCCCATGAACACCATGGCAGGCGGCGCGTTGAACCATAGAAACCCGAGCCCCGCGCCGACCAGGGCGGCACAGAAAATGTCCAGCTCGCCGGCGCCGGGCACATGATGGATCTGGAGATAATTGGAAAAGATCAGGTTGCCGACCAGATAGGCGATTAACGCGAACACCCCGGCGGCGATCATCGACGGCACGATCGCGAGACCGTCCAGCCCGTCGGTCAAGTTGACGGCATTCGAGAAGCCGGCGACGACGATCATGCCGAACGGCACGAAAAACCAGCCGAGATTGATCATGAAATTCTTGGCGAAAGGCACTGCCAGCCGCGCCGACAAGTCACCCGGCGAAATCCACATCACCGCGAGCGCAGCGAGGCCGCCGATAAGCAATTGCAGCAGAAATTTCATGCGGCTCGACAAGCCGCGCGACGAGCGCGTGGTGAGTTTTTCGTAATCGTCGATGAAGCCGATGCCGCCGCAGGCCATGGTCACCAGCACCACCACCCAAACATAGCGGTTGGTCAGATCGGCCCACAGCACCGTCGAAACAATCAGCGCCAGCAGGATCAGGAACCCGCCCATGGTCGGCGTGCCGCGCTTGCGGACCAAATGATCGGCGGGGCCATCAGCGCGGATCGGTTGCCCTTCCGCCTGTTTCGATTTGAGCCAGGCGATGATCCGCGGTCCCATCCAGAAGCTGATGACCAACGCCGTTACCAACGCGCCGCCGGAGCGGAACGTGAGGTAACGGAACAGATTGAACGGCGTGAAAAAATCGGAAAGACGCGGCAAAATCTCATAAAGCATCGAATCAGCTCTTACCCACGAAGGCCGGTGTTGCGGTCAGCCGGGTCACAATCCGGTCCATCCGGATGCCGTGCGAGCCTTTGATCGAAACGATGTCGCCCGGACGCAGCAACGGCGCCACACGGTCGGCCATTGCGGCCGATGTCTTGTCGTGGCCCCCGCGCATGGCTTTCGGCAAGGCGCGATCCAAGGCCGCCATCTCGTCGCCG
>JASHUX010000394.1 GCA_030039775.1 Alphaproteobacteria bacterium
GGCCCCTCGAAACGCGCCGCCGAAATCGCCGCCGCCGCGGTGGCGCTGTCGCATGTGGAAAAGAAGGACTAGCAATCAATATTTGTCCAAGGACGAGGTCCTCACGTGGGCGATGGTGACGCCATAGGCTGGGTAGAAGACCCAATACTCGTCGGGATCCGAAGAATCTCGTGCCAGGACTAATGTTAGCTGTCGGCCGTCGCTTGTGAACGTCGCGCGCAAGGCCAACGTTGGGTGCGAGTGGTGACCTAAATTGAATGCGAAGGGCTGAAGGCTGCCCTGGAGTTCGTTGATGAAGGTATCAGCATCGGTGAGAATGCGTCCGTTGATTTGCACAGATTTGCCTGGTTGTGCCAAGAATGTCCTAACCTCAGCCGCGCCCTGATTGGTAATCAGGATGCTAACGATGATCATGCCTATGACAATAAAGGCGAAAACCGCGGCCGCGTGGAAGAAGAGGGCGGCATCGGCCGGGGGCGGAGCTGGATTTCCGTGATGGTTTGGGGAATGTGCCGCCGGCGATTGTGCAGCAAGGCGGTGACGAAACCAATGACCCACGCGAGAACAGCTAGGGCCACGAGCGGGGGCGCAAGCCAATGATACCAGTCATTGATGGAGTGCCAGGCGTGCATGTTCTCCGCCTATGTGCGTGCGATGGTCGTAACCTCAAATTATAAACGAATATCTTGATACGCATGACGCAACGCTGCGGCTTTGTCGCGATTCTTGGACCGCCCAATGCAGGGAAATCGACGCTTCTCAACCGGCTGCTCGGCACGAAGCTCGCCATCGTCACGCCTAAGCCGCAGACGACGCGCCGCTGCATGCTCGGCATTGTCATTGAGGGTGAGACGCAGATCGTCCTGGTCGACACGCCAGGCATTTTCGCGCCGCGCCGGCGGCTCGATCGCGCCATGGTCGGCGCCGCCTGGACCGGCGCCGCCGATGCCGACCTGGTGATGGCGCTGATCGACGCCGAGCGCGGCATCGACGACGATGCGCGGCGCGTGATCGATGGCCTCGCCGAGCACAAGCCCGTCGCGATCGCGGTGCTGAACAAGATCGATCTGATCGACAAGGCGGCGCTGTTGCCGCTGGCGCAACGGCTCGACGAAACCGGCCTGTTCCGGCGCGTGATGATGATCTCGGGTCTCACCGGCGACGGCATTGAGGACCTGAAACGCGATCTTGCCGCTTCGATGCCCGAAGGAACATGGCACTTTCCCGACGATCAGCTCACCGACCTGTCGGAGCGCCTGATCGCCGCCGAGATCACGCGCGAGCGCCTGTTTCTCGAACTGCGCCAGGAATTGCCCTATGCCAGCGCCGTCGAGACCGAGCGCTGGACCGAACAACCGGACGGCAGCCTGCGTATCGAGCAGACCATCCATGTCGAGCGCGACAGCCAAAAAGCCATTGTCATCGGCAAAGGCGGCAGGCAATTGAAGCGCATCGGCGAACTGGCGCGCGCTGAGATGGAGCGGAGTTTTAGCCGCCGCGTGCATCTGTTTCTTTTCGTGCGTGTCACCGAGGGCTGGGCCGAAAGCCGCGAGCACCTCGCGGCCTTGGGTTTGGAGGATGAGGGCTAGTCATGCAGTGGCATGACACGGGTATCGTGCTGGCGACGCGGAAGCACGGCGAGCGCGCGCTGCTCTTGCATGTGTTGACGCAAGAGCACGGCCGGCACGCCGGGCTGGTGCGCGGCGGCCAGAGCGTCAAGCGGCGCGGCTGGTACGTCATCGGCAACGAGCTCGATCTCACCTGGCGCGCGCGTCTCTCCGAGCATCTTGGCACCTACCGCGCCGAGCTCGAGAAAAGTCATGCCGCGCGTTTCCTCGACGACGGGCCGCGTCTCGGCGCACTCGCCTCTGCGGCGGCGTTGGCCGACGCGACCTTGCCGGACCACGAGCCGCACCCGCGCGCCTATCGCGGTCTGCTCGATCTGATCGCGGCGCTCGAACGCGATAGCGGCTGGGCCGAACGTTATGTCCGTTGGGAGCTCGATCTGCTCGCCGAGCTGGGGTTCGGCCTCGATCTCGCAAGCTGCGCCGCCACCGGCCGGAATGACAATCTCATCTATGTGTCGCCGCGCTCGGGCCAGGCCGTCTCGGCCAGCGCCGGCGAACCATACCGCGATAAGCTCCTGACGCTGCCGCCGTTCCTGCTCGCCGACACGAGGCCAAGTGGCGCGGAGCTGGCTGATGGCTTGGCGTTGACCGGGTTCTTTCTCGAGCGCCGCGTGATCGAGCCGCACGGCCGGAAAATGCCGGCGGCGCGGACACGCTTTGCGGCGGTGCTTGAGAAAAATCAAGGCTCGATGTTGCCGCGTTCCGAATCGAGATATTGGAAGGACGACGCATAAATCGCCTGCGGCGGCAGGTGGAGCTCGTGAGATGCCAGCTAAACCCGTACCCACCGGTGAAATCAGGGATGTGAACTTCGCCGACGCGCTCGGCGACCGATATCTTGCCTATGCGCTGTCGACCATCGTGTCGCGCTCGCTGCCCGACGTACGCGACGGGTTGAAGCCGGTGCATCGCCGCATCCTGTGGGCGATGCGTCAGCTCCGGCTCGATCCCCGTTCCGGCTACAAAAAGTCGGCTCGCGTGGTCGGCGACGTCATCGGCAAGTTCCATCCGCATGGCGAGCTTGCGGTCTACGATGCGCTGGTGCGTCTGGCGCAGGATTTCGCGCAGCGCTATCCGCTGGTCGACGGCCAAGGCAATTTCGGCAATATCGACGGCGATAACGCGGCGGCGCAACGCTACACCGAAAGCCGCATGACGGCGGTCGCCGAGGCATTGCTCGAGGGGATCGAGGACAACGCGGTCGATCTGCGCGCCACCTACGACGGCGAAGGCGACGAGCCGGCGGTGC
>JASHUX010000395.1 GCA_030039775.1 Alphaproteobacteria bacterium
TCGCCGACGCGATCATCGCGTTCTGCCGAAAGGTCGGCGCGTGAGAATCGTGTTGTTTGCCCTGTTCGCGCTGTTGCTAGTGACGGCGGGGGCCGCCGCCGACCCACCCGAGCAGTGGACGGGACAATATGCGGGAACTCTGGAGCCGCGCATCGTGGTCGCCTCCACCGAAGGCGGGTGGCGCGACATGGTCGCGCTTGCTGGCCAATCGGCCCAGCCGCTGCCTGCCGCGTTCGACGCCGCACACAAAACCGGGATCGGGATTTTCCTCGGCCGCCGCAACACCGGCGGTCACGCGGTCAAAATCGTCGCGATGGCGCCGCGCGGCGGCCGTTTCGTCGTCACCGTCGACGAAACCATGCCCGACACGAACGCGATGGTGGCGCAGGTGCAGACCAGCCCGTGGCTGATCCTGCTGATCGACAAGCCCGATCTGCCGGTCGCGGTCGAGCCGCGCTTTCACGCGAACTAAGTTGCCAAATCCCGCGCCGCCCGGCTAAAGATGCGGGCATGAGCGAACCAAGCAATTGGGTGACGGTGGCGCGGCGCGCCGAGCTTCCCGCCGGCCAGGTCAAGGGCGTCAAAGTCGGCAAACAGGAAATCGCCCTCTACAATCTCGCCGGCGAACTCTATGCGACGGACAATGTGTGCTCGCACGCCTACGCGCAATTGTCCGACGGCTTCGTCGAGCGCGGCCAGATCGTGTGCCCGCTCCACGCCGGTTGTTTCGACATCAAAACCGGCAAGGCGGTCGAACCGCCCGCCGAGGACGACATCAAGACCTTTCCAATCAGGCTCAACGGCGACGAGATCCAAGTCGCGGTCGACTAGGCGCTCTTAGGGGGGAAACGCGATGGCGCTGCAATTCGGCGTTTTCGATCATCTCGACGACAACGGCACGTCGCTCGGCGAGCTGTTCGAGAGCCGGCTCAGGCTGATCGAGCAATACGACCGCGTCGGCTTCCGCTCCTACCACATCGCCGAGCATCACTCGACACCGCTCGGCATGGCGCCGTCGCCGAGCGTGTTCCTGGCCGCTGTGGCCCAGCGCACCAAGCGGCTTCGCTTCGGCCCCCTGCTTTATGTCACACCGATGTACCACCCGCTGCGGCTGGCCGAGGAAATCGTGATGCTCGACCACATGAGCGGCGGGCGGTTCGAGTTGGGTTTAGGCCGCGGCGCGTCGCCGATCGAGATCGCCACCTACGGGGTCGATCCCGGCCAAGCGCCCGACATGAACCGCGAGGCGATGCAGGTGATCCTGAAGGCGCTCGCCAGCGATGTCCTCAACCACGAGGGCAAATTCTACAACTACAAGAACGTGCGGATCGCCGCTCAGCCGTTGCAGCGGCCTCACCCGCCGCTGTGGTTCGCGCCGGTCGAGCCCGCACGCGCCGCCGACGCGGCCAAGCTCAAGGGCCACATGGTCACGCTGATCCCGAATCCCGGAATCAAGCCGTTGACCGACGCCTACCGGGCGCAGTGGAAGGCGCAAGGCGGCGGCGCCGATATGCCGTTGATGGGCGTGTTCCGCCATGTCGTCGTGGCGGATAGCGACGCCAAGGCGGCGGCAATCGCGCGCGGCGCCTACGCCAAGTGGCGGCACTACATGGCGTTCCTGTGGGAATGGGCCGGTATCGAGTTCCCGATCAAAATGATCTATCCGGACGCCTTCGACGAATTGCAAGGCGCAGGTATGGGTATCGCCGGCGCGCCGGAAACAGTGCGGAAATACATCGCCGCCACGGCGGAGCAGACCGGCGTCACCTATTTCGTGTGCGACATGGCGTTTGGCTCGATTCCCTATGCCGACGCGGCCCGCTCGGTCGAGCTGTTCGCGAAAGAGGTCATGCCTGCCTTTAGATAGGTTTGCATATCGGCCGATGCCTGTTATCTTATAAGGGCGAATTACCACGGTAGCCGCCGAGGCTTTGGGCCTTGCCGGCGGCATCGGGGCGGGAGTTCCGGCAAGGCGCGCAATGACGCACCGCCGTACCCGATCCCGGCGCTCAAGCCGTTGAACTTGGATAAACTTTGCAGCCGGTTCGGTTGCCGCCGCGATGAAAGAAACGATGGCCGTTAGCGCCACATCAGTCCGACGGTTCAGAGGCACTGCCCGCTGCTCCCCAACATCGACCGCGCCGCCCCCGTTATTCGCATGGGGCGTCGATGCGCGGTCCGGAGCTTCGTCCCATGTCAAAACGCATGCTTATCGATGCCGCGCATCCCGAGGAGATTCGGGTTGCCATCCTCAACGGCAATCGGCTTGAAGAATTCGATGTCGAGGCCGCGTTCAAGCGGCAAATCAAAGGCAATATCTACCTCGCGCGCGTGACGCGCGTCGAGCCGTCGCTCCAGGCGGCCTTCGTCGAATATGGCGGGAACCGGCACGGTTTCCTGGCCTTCAACGAAATCCATCCCGACTATTACCGCATTCCGGTCAGCGATCGCGCCGAGTTCAAATCGGTCTATGAGCCGCGCCGGCAGGGCGACTCGGCTGAACCGGATACGGAGACCGAAGCCCCGGAGCCATCCACCGCCGCGTCGCCCGAGCCGGGCGGCGAAATCGCACCCGAGCGTGACGACGACACAGCGGCACAGCCGATCGAGACGCCGACGCAGGCCGCGTCGGCCAGCGCCGACGTGATCTACGATACGATTCAGCCGGAAACAGCCGAGCGCGAAGTCGCCGACGTCGCGGCGACGCCCGCCGAACCCCAACGGGAGTCCGAGCCGACACCCGCCGCAACAGAGCCTGCGGCCGGTGACACGCCGGTCGGCGTACCGCCGACAAGCGACGTGCCGGCGATGGGCGACGAGCAAGGGCGGGACGATCAGCCGCCGGTCCTAGACATTGCGGCGCCCCGCGACGGCGGCGAAGCCGCGACGGCCGGCGAATCGCCGCACCAAGATGTCGAGGTCGTGCAGCAGGTGCAGACGCTCGAAACGGTCGGCGGGGGCGATGAGGCCGATGACGGCGAGGAAGAAGCCGAAGCGCCGCGGCCCCGCTTCCGTTCGCATCGGCACTACAAGATTCAAGAGGTCGTCAAACGCCGCCAGATCATGCTGGTGCAGGTCACCAAGGAAGAACGCGGCAACAAAGGCGCGGCGCTGACGACCTATCTGTCGCTCGCCGGCCGCTATTGCGTGCTGATGCCGAACACGCCGCGCGGGGGCGGTGTGTCGCGGAAAATCACCTCCATGCAGGACCGTCGGCGGCTTAAGGATTTGATGAGCGACCTGCAAGTGCCCGACGGCATGGGCGTGATCGTGCGCACCGCCGGCAGCGAGCGCTCCAAACCCGAGATCAAGCGCGACTTCGAATACCTGATGCGGTTGTGGGACGAGATCCGCGATCTCACGCTCAAATCGACCGCGCCGGCATTGGTTTACGAAGAAGGCAATCTCATCAAACGCTCGATCCGCGATCTCTACGCGCGCGATATCGAGGAAGTTGTGGTGGACGGCGACGACGGTTATCGCGCCGCCAAGGACTTCATGAAGATGTTGATGCCGAGCCACGCCAAGCGGGTGAAGCCGTACCGCGATCCCTCGGTGCCGTTGTTCCACCGCTACCAGGCGGAGGGACAGATCGACGCCATCCTGTCGCCGGTAGTGCAGCTCCGTTCCGGCGGCTACATCGTCATCAACCCGACCGAGGCGCTGGTCGCGATCGACGTCAACTCGGGGCGCGCCACGCGCGAACGCAACATCGAAGAGACCGCCCTCCGCACCAATCTCGAAGCCGCCGAAGAAGTGGCGCGGCAACTGCGCCTGCGGGACCTCGCCGGCCTGATCGTGGTCGACTTCATCGACATGGAGGAAGGCCGCAACAACGCACAGGTCGAGCGTCGCATCAAGGAAGCGATGCGTCACGACCGCGCGCGCATTCAGATCGGCCGAATCTCGCCGTTTGGCCTCATGGAATTGTCGCGTCAGCGCCTGCGGCCGTCGGTGCTCGAAGCCTCGACCGAGCCCTGCCCGCATTGCGGGGGCACCGGCCATATCCGGTCCACGGAATCGACCGCGCTGCACATCTTGCGCGCGATCGAGGAGGAAGGCATGCGCCGCCGCACCGCGGAGATGAGCGTCGCGGTGCCGACCACGGTCGCGCTGTACCTGCTCAATCATAAGCGCGAGGCGCTGAGCCTCAACGAAAAGCGCTACGGCTTCCGTCTCGCCGTGGGGCGCGACGATACGTTGGTCCCGCCGGCTTTCCGGCTCGATCGGGGCCGCGCCCTGACGCCGGAAGAAATAGCGGCGCTGCCGCCGCCGGCGGCACCGCTCCCGGCCGACGAGGAAGAGGACGACACTGTCGTTGTCGACGACACGGAGACCGAAGGCATCGACGTCGAACCGACCGCCTTCGCCGGACCGCCGGTCTTCGCCGACGAGGACGACGAATTCGGCGAGGCGACCCCGCGGCCGCCGCGGCAACGCGACAATGAGCGCGAGCGCGGCGAACGCGGCGGGCGGCGGCGCCACCGCCGCGGCCGCGGACGGTACGAGGATCGCCGCCACGGCGATCGCGATTTCCAACACCTGTCGGAAGCGCCACCCGCCATACCGGATGGCGAAACGGACGAGGCTCTTGCTGCCGTGCAGAGTGTCGCGCCCGTCGACAGCGATGCGCGCACGCATGCGCCGCACCCCGATGGCGACGGTCAGGGGCAATCGGGCGAGCGGAAGCGGCGTCGGCGCGGCCGGCGCGGCGGACGTCGTCGTCGGCGCGACGGCGACGGCGGCATGCAAGACGCCACACACGCGACTGCGACGCCGCAAGACGATGTCGCGGTTGCGCTGGCGCCGGTGATGGAAGCGACCGACATCGAGGCGGTCGAGGAAACCGGCGTCGATCAGAATGTCGATGTTGCTGACGAGCCGGCCCGTGAACCGCGCCCGGCGCCTGAACGCGAAGCCGCCATCGAGCCGTCGTCCGAACCGGCGGCGATGACGGCGCCCGAGCCTGAGCCGG
>JASHUX010000396.1 GCA_030039775.1 Alphaproteobacteria bacterium
CGCCGTCATTCCGGCGGCCGAGCGTGCGTCGCGCCAGACATTGCTTGCCGCCGCCGACACCTATTTCGACGGGATCGAGCAATCGAACGGCGACATCATTCCCGCTGCCGATGATTGTGCCAGGGTCGAGAACGGCGTGCAGACGACGCTCAACGAAGAGCTTGGGGGAAAGCAGGCCTATCCGCTCTGGGGCATGCCGGTCGCCGCCCAAATCGGCACCGGCTATTACGCCTATATCGAGGCGATCCGCGACCGCCGTTATCCAGTGATCGACGAGGAACACGGCACCATCATGGGCGTCGTCGCCTTCGATCATCCGGCGACGAAAAAGTCGGTGACCGTGAAAGGGAAGGGCGAGATCGTGCTGCCCGCCTTCACGCAGCGACCCTCGACGGCACTCATCGCGGAGCTGTTCCAGGTCCGCGCCGGCAAAATCACCGGCATCGAAGCGGTGCTCGATTTCTTCCCTTACGGCATGAAGACAGGTTGGTAGTCAGCGCGGCAGCCACACCGGCTTATCCGCCCCGACATAGCCGCAGGGCCGTTCCCAATAGGGCTTGGTCTCGGAAAAATCGGTAATCGACGCGGGATGCGTGACCGCGCCGAGCGGCGTCTGCACGGTTCGCAAATCGGACGGAAGCGGCTCTAGGCCGAACACTTGTTCGGGCTTCGGCCGCGCGTCGAGCATGCCGAGGTCTAGCACCAGCATCGACGATCGGGTCAGCGAAACGTCGACATGATAGCTGCCGCCCTCGCGGGCGCGGCGCACCAGTCCGCCGAGAGCGCCCGCCGCGGCGAGATAGGCGGTCAGGTAATCGTTGAGCGTGCCGGTCGGCGGCAGGATCGGCGTCTCGGACGACCCTTCTTCGACGGCCAGGCCGCTGGTCACGGTGCCGACCGGATCGTAGCCGGCGCGCCGCTGCCATGGTCCGCCGGCGCCGTAGGCGCTGACCGAGACCGTGACGATGCCGGGCCGCAGTTTGGCGAGGTCGCGCGGGCCGAAGCCCCGCTTCGCCAGCGCGCCCTGACGCCAGCTTTGCACGAATACGTCGCAGCCCCGCACCAGCTCGGCGAGGCGCGCGCGGTCGGTCTCTTGGTCGAGATCGAGAAAGGCCGAACGCTTGCCGAAGCTGGTGTCGACCATTTTGTCGGCGGTGTCAGTGTGCTTCGGCGAAATCACATGCAGCACGTCGGCGCCTTGCTCCGCCAATGTCCGTGCTGAGGCGGGGCCGGCGAGCACATGCGTCATGTCGAGCACGCGAACGCCGGAGAGCGGCCGCGGCGCCGGGCCGAATGTCGCCGGCGCCGCTTCGCCGATCTTCTCGATTGCGATAGCGGGGCGCGACGCCAGCCATTGTCCTTGCGGGTGTGCCAGCCACTCCTCGCGGCGCCGGGCGATCACGCCGACGAGGCCGGCCTCGCCGATCGCGTCTTCGAGATCGGCCGAGTGCCATTGCGCCACGGCATCGGCGACCGAGGCGTCGTCGCTCCGACATTTCAGGAGATCGAGCAACCCGACCAGCATCGTCACATAGATCGAGGCCCGCAGCAGATAGATCTGCCGGTTGTCGCGCGTACGAAAGAAATGCCGGCCGCCATAGGCGTCGCGCGAGCGCAGCGGCTTGCCGCCCTGGCTGACATGGAACACGGTGCGCAGGCCCGGAATGACCGCGCGGCGCAGATCGACCGAGACATCCTGGCCGCGTCCGCTCCGCAGGCGCCAGATTGCGGCAACGGCGGCGCCTTGTGCCGCCAGCGCGGCCGAGGCGGCGGCGCCGAGATGATGCGGGCTCGCGACAATCGGATCGGCGCCCGTGATAGTGATCGCACCGCCAGTGTCCTCGGCGGACATCCCCATGTGCGAGAGAAGACGGTGACAAGTCTCGATCGGAATGTTTCTCATGGCGTCACGTATCGAACGGCCGCGCCTGCGGGAATTCGCGCAGATAGCGGAAATAGCTGGCGAGGTGGCGGTCGGCGCCAACCCAATTGCCTTCGGCCGGGCCGCGGAAGCGGATCGAAAACAGCACCGGCTCGTCCTCGGTGTAGAGCTTCATCGCATTGGCTTCAAGCTGTGCCAGATGGTCGTGCAGCGCGCGCGGCGTCATCTTGTCCGTCGCCGATTTGCGCACGCCAACCACGTAGAAAGACAGCGACTTGCCCGGCGCTAGGGCCGCGCTCGACACCAACATGAAATGCTCGCCTGCCGGCGAGTTGACGCAATGCGCGAAGGTGTTGGTGCCGGTAACCTTGCCGTGATGGCGGAACGGGCCGTTACCGCCACGGCCGTACTCCAGGCTGTGCGCAGTGATTTCGATTTCCTTCGGCTCGGCTTGCGCCGGCAGGCCGTGGAGCGCGCGTAGGTGCTGGAAATCGAATGCGTTGGACGTCGAGAGCCAATGATCGATCGGCCGCTCCCCGCGCTCGCCCGCAATGCCGATGAAGTCGGCTTCGTCCACCTCGGGTATTTCCGGAACCGCGAAGGTCGGCGTCTCGCCATGAAACGCCCAGATCAATCCCCATTTCTCCGCGGCGGGATAATTGTAAATCCGCGCGCCGGCCGGGATCTTGTCGCCGCTCGGAATGTCGGTGCAACGTCCGTCCGCGCCGAAGCGCCAGTGGTGATAGGCGCAACGCACGGCGCCGTCGATCAATTCGCCGCACGCAAGGTCGGCGCCGACATGCGGGCAATAGGCACTCTGCACTACCGGTTTCCCGCTGGCGTCGCGGTAAAGGATGATGCGCGTGCCAAGAAATTCCTTGCCGACCAGTTGGCCCTGCTTGAGTTCACGGGCGAGATGGATCGGATACCAGGTTTGGTAATAGTTCCCCTCGTCGAGGTCGTTCTGCCACTGCCCGATCTTGGTATTGATGCGATTCCGCGTCAGCGCGTTCATCCCGTCCTCCCGCCGTCCGCCCATTATGACGCGAGCGCCAGGGATTAGGGGACTCCATTACGTTCGCCGACGTCCGCAGTTGTCCCTGCGACAGGCTGAGGCCGCGTTTCCCTGAAATTGGCTTCGTTCCGGAATTTCATAGAGGTGGCATCTCCTCCCGCCGCGGCGCCCTGTTCTCCTGATAAATGCTGGTTATTTACAGGTGCCGGCGATCCGGCTCGTGCCTTGATCGAAGCGTACGCTAAATTAATTCACCGGTTGAAAGAGCGTTAAGTTTATCCAAAGAACAACAACCTTTCTATATAACGCAACGTGCGTAAATTTCAAGGGCTAATTTTTGTCGGCGCGTGCGCCCCGTCAAGCGGACGCATCGAATGGGAGGCCCCGGATCGCGGCCGGAAGGGGCTCGAGCGAAGAAAAGCTGATTTTATTGCCCGATATATTTGCGATAGGCCGCGCGCCAATCCTTGGCGATTTCGGCCTGCGCTTCGCGCAACGGCAATCGGCCGGCGCAGACTTCACGGTGCAGGACGTTTTCGAGGTGATCCTTGGCACGCGCGTTACCGCCCTTGAGGTCATAGCTCTCAGGCCAGAGATTTGCCGCGACGTCCGCGCCGCCGAGTTCGAGCGGGATCAGATGATCGATTTCGTATTGGCTTGAGTCCGGCGCGATATGGTACGCGGCATAGACCGCCAATCTCAGCGCGTGCGACGTGTGACGAACGGCTTTCGCAAAACCGGGCGCGCAGACCTTCGTGACATCGACACTTAAGACGGCGCCCGGCGTTAGATGGGGGTCGGGCAGATTCGCCGCCTCCGACACCACCGATGCGACGTCGGACACCGTTGACGCGGTGCCCATCATGCTCTTTGCGAGCTCGGGCACTTTGGCGTCCGGCATGCCGGGTCCCCACAGCACGTAGAGACCGAAAAGCGCCAGAAGGGAAAAATAAGGGACGCGCATGACGCGTCCGAAGATGGGCGCGATAGTTAAAGCGGCGGTAAAAACTCTCGCGCAATCGATGCTTTAACCACGTTCATCACCGTCGCCTTTTCCCGGAGCCCACGATTCAGCGCCGGTCATCGGCATTCGCGGAACATTTTAGGCGAATGCGCTGCAGTCACGCCGTTCATCGCGGCGACAAGAGGCTGTCCGACCTTCGACGCGGCGTCTGTGGCCCGAGCCAACGCCCCCGCGTTCCCCCAATGTTTTCAACCGCGAGCTATTAAAAGGCCTGGTTAATTTTAGCGAACTCTTGCGCAACATTTTTTTGTCGCAAGGCACCGCTACCACCTTGTCGCCGGAACGGGTTCCCAAGTGGCGAACGGGCAACCGACCGCTTCAGCTTTTCGTGAGTACCTAAGGGGTGGACAGTGCTACCAAATCGCCAACGTGTCGTTCGCGATTTTTTCGCGAGTGCGCGGCGGGTTAGGCGGTCTGGCGCAATTCTTCGGCGCGTTGCAGATCGACGGAAACGAGTTGCGACACGCCCTGCTCGGACATGGTAACGCCGTAGAGGCGATCCATCCGCGCCATGGTCAGGCGATGGTGGGTGATGATCAGGAAGCGCGTCTCCGCTTGATCCGCGATTTCCGCCACGAGATCGCAGAATCGGTCGACATTGGCGTCATCGAGCGGCGCGTCGACTTCGTCGAGCACGCATATCGGCGCTGGGTTGGTCAAAAATACCGCGAAGATCAAGGCCAGCGCGGTCAGCGCTTGCTCGCCGCCGGACAGCAGCGAAATCGCTTGCAGCTTCTTGCCCGGCGGGCTGGCGAGAATTTCGAGACCTGCCTCGAGCGGATCGACGGCACCGTCACTCGGGGCAGCCGTTTCCGCACCGTCTTCGCCCGGCGCAGTTTCGGAGACGACGCGATCCAGCCGCAAAAACGCCCGGCCGCCGCCGAACAACCGTTCGAACAATTTGCCGAAATGTTCGTTCACGGTCGCGAACGCGGCCATCATGCGCTCACGGCCTTCGCGATTGAGCGAGCCGATGCCGTGCCGCAAGCGCGCGATCGCCGCGGTTAAATCCTCGCGTTCGCGGCCAAGCCCCTCATAGCGTGCCTCGATCTCGGCGGCCTCGGTTTCCGCAACGAGATTGACGGGGCCCATATTGTCGCGCTCGCGCATCAGCCGTTCGAGCCGGGTTTCGGCGTCCGCAAGCTCCGGCAATTCGTCGCGATCGTCGATATTGGCGCTATCGAGGATTTCCGTCGGATTGCAGCCGAGCCGTTCGGCGATGCGCGCCTCGACCTCGGCCTGATGCGCTCGGGCGTGGTCGCGGTCGGATTCGCCACGGGCTCGTTCCTCGCGCGCCGACGCGAGCGCCGCGTCGGCCTCCTTGACCGCCGTTTCCGCGCGCTTGAGCCGGGTCTCGCCGTCGGCCAGGGCGTCGCCGGCATCATTCCGCCGTTGCGTCGAGGCGGAGATAATATCGGCGAGCTTGTTACGCTCGGCCGCAATCTCCGCCGGTCGTTGCTCGAGCCGCTCAAGTTCCGCCGTCAATGCGGTCTCCCGCTCGACGATACGTTCGCGCTGACGCTGCGCTGCCGATGCGCGGTTGCTCCACGAGGCGATGTCGCGGGTAATCGCGGCCAACCGCTCGGCGCGCGACGCGGCATCGCGCTTCAACCGATCATGTACGCTGCGGGCATCGGCTTCGACTTCGCGCCGGTCGGCAAGGGACATACGCAGGGCTGCGATTGCATCGCGGTGCTGTGCCGGGTCGGCCAATCCCTCCAGCGCGGCCCGCGCCTTTTGCTCCCGGGCACCGAGTTCGGTCAGATCGGCGGCAAACCGCGTCGCCTTTTCCTCGATCACATTGCGGCGGGTTGCGATGGCGGATTCAACCTCACGGCACTCGGCGTCATGCTTCTGCGCCTCGGCCAAGGCGGCGAGCGCGGCGCGCATCGCCTCGCGACCGGCGCGCTCGGCGTTGCCGGCTTCACCGGCGGCCCGCTGCGCCGCCTCAAAGCGTTCGCCGAACGCCAGGGCCTCGGCGTCGGATCTTGCTTTTTCATCCGCGAGATCGGCAAGACGGTTGCGCTGCCGGAGCCGCTGCGCGGCTGCGCTCGGCGTACCCGGTGCCCGACGCAAGCCGTCCCAGCGCCACAAACCGCCATCGCGGGTAACGAGACGTTGTCCTGGCAGCAAGGTCGTCT
>JASHUX010000397.1 GCA_030039775.1 Alphaproteobacteria bacterium
GGCGGAGGTTCTGGCCCTCGATAATGACTGGCGCGCGACCCAAACCAAGGCCGAGCAGCTTCAAGCCGAGCGCAACCAACTCAACAAGCAGATCGGCGCCGCCAAGGCCAAGGGCGGCGATGCATCCGACATTCTGAAAAAAGTCAGCGAGAGCAAGGACGCGCAAGCCGCGCTTGAAACGCAAGCGGGCGAGATGCGCGGGAAGATCGATGCGCTACTCGCCACGTTTCCCAATCTTCCCGCCCCCGACGTGCCCGACGGCGCCGACGAGACGGCGAACAAGGTCATACGCACCGTCGGCACGCCGCCCCACTTCGACTTCGCGCCGAAGGATCATGTCGCGCTGGGCGAGGGCCTGCACGGCATGGATTTCGCCGCCGGCGGAAAACTGTCGGGCGCGCGGTTCGTCGTCCTGTCGGGCGCGCTGGCGCGGCTACACCGCGCGATCGGCCAGTTCATGCTCGACCTGCACACGCGCGAGCTCGGTTACACCGAAGTGAATCCGCCGCTCTTAGTCAACGACGCGACCGCCTACGGTACCGCGCAGCTGCCGAAATTCGCTGACGATTTGTTCAAAACCACCACCGGCCTGTGGCTGATTCCGACGGCGGAGGTGCCGCTGACCAATCTTGTTGCGGGCGAGATTGTCGACGAGGCGACACTGCCGCGGCGCATGACGGCGTGGACGCCATGCTTCCGCTCCGAGGCGGGCGCCGCCGGCAAGGACACGCGCGGCATGATCCGCCAGCATCAATTCGAGAAGGTCGAGCTCGTCTCGATCGTCCATCCCGACCGCGCGGCGGAAGAGCATGAGCGGATGACGGCGTGCGCCGAGGAAGTGCTGAAGCGGCTCGCGCTCGCTTATCGCGTGATGCTGTTGTGTTCGGGCGACATGGGCTTCGCCGCGCGCAAGACCTACGATATTGAAGTGTGGCTGCCGGGACAGAACGCGTATCGCGAAATCTCCTCCTGTTCCGACTGCGGCGAGTTCCAGGCGCGGCGCATGAACGCGCGCTTCCGGCCGAAGGAAGGGAAGGGCGTGCGCTTCGTCGGGACGCTCAACGGGTCGGGCCTCGCCATCGGCCGCACGCTGATCGCGGTCTTGGAAAATTATCAGCGCGGCAACGGCACCATCGTTGTGCCGGAGGCGTTGCGTCCTTATGTGGGGCACGAAACGATCGGGGCGGGGGAATAGGGAAATGCCGTTCGACTTTTCCAACATGAAAATGAGTCTCCTCGCGGAATTGCGGCGTGACGGAATCCGCGACGAGCGTGTGCTGAAAGCGGTCGAGAGCGTCCCGCGCGAGCTCTTCGTCCCGCCGACATTTCAGGACCGCGCCTACGAAAACATTCCACTGCCGATCGGCCGCGCGCAGACCATCTCCCAGCCGTTCATCGTCGCCTTGATGACGGAGATGTTGCAGATCGAAGACACGCATCGCGTCTTGGAAATCGGCACCGGCTCCGGCTATCAAGCGGCGGTGCTGTCGCGCCTGTGCCGCCGCGTCTTCACGCTGGAGCGGCACCAGGCGCTATTGAAAGAGGCGACGAAGCGTTTCGTCGCGCTCCGCATCCACAACATCACCAGCCGCTTCGGCGACGGCACGAAGGGCTGGCCCGAGGCCGCGCCCTACGACCGTATCCTCGTCACGGCGGCGGCGCCGGAATTGCCGCTGCGCCTGACCGAACAACTGCGCGAGGGGGGCGTGATGGTCGCGCCGGTCGGACCGGAGCGCCGCGAGCAGCGGCTCGTTCGAGTCCAGCGCACCGGCGAAAATCATCGCGTCGAGGAATTGGCCGAGGTGCGATTCGTGCCCTTGGTCCGCGGATTACCCCGGGAAGGAACATCCGAAAATCGCGAATGACGGAGACTTCTCAATCAGTTATACTGGTTAGATGAAGTCCCGTATTAGCATTGTTTTAACCCTGGCCGCGCTTACCGCCGCGTGCGTGCCCCGATATGCGCCGGCACCGGTTGCCGGATGGGACTCGGGTGCCGACGCCGCCGGCACGACGATTCGCGTCGAGCGGGGCAATACGGTTTCGGGCATTGCCGCGCGCTATGGCGTGCCGACCCGCGCAATCATCGATGCGAATCACCTGGTCTCGCCCTATTGGCTTGAGGTCGGCCAGACGCTGACGCTGCCGGGCGCCAAGTCTGCGTACGCCGCTAATTATGCCCCCACTTATGCCGGCGCACCTCCGCCACCCCCACCGCCGTATTACGCCCGTTGGCATCAACCGCGGCCGCCCGTGAGGACGGCCGAAGCGCCCCCGCCCGCTTCCTCATCGACGACGGCGCGGATCGATTCCCCGGAAGTCCCGCCGCCGGAGGGTCATGCCACCTGCATGGCCGAAGCAGCGACAGAGAAGCAGCCGTCCGCCGTTCATCCAGCGACGGCAGTGATCGCGCCGCCTTCGCGCGACGCGCCGCCGCCGACCATAAGCACGGCCCACGGCTTCATTTGGCCCGTGCGCGGCCGCGTCGTCGAAGGCTACGGTACCGGCCACAACGGCACCCAAAATGACGGCATCAACATTGCCGCGCGCGTCGGCGCCCCGGTCTATGCCGCTGCCGGTGGCGAGGTGGTCTATGTCGGCAATGAGCTGCGCGGTTACGGCAATCTGGTCTTGATCAAGCATCAGGACGGTTTCCTGACGGCGTACGCGCACAATTCGGCGCTGCTGGTGCATAAGGGCGAGCATGTCGCACGCGGCCAGACCATCGCCCGCGTCGGCGCCACCGGCGAGGTGCACGAGCCGCAACTGCATTTCGAAATCCGGCAGGGCCGCAGTCCCGTCGACCCGATGCAATACCTACCGCCGGAGCAGCAAGCCTCGATCGGCGAGTAGCTACGCCCCGATCTTTTTCCCGAGGCGCCCCGCCAAGTCCTGAATATATTGCCACGCCACGCGGCCGGAGCGGGCGCCGCGGGTTATCGCCCATTCGCTCGCCTCGGCCTTCAACTGCTCCTCCGGCAGCGACAAGCCGTAGCGCACGGCATAGCCCCGGACCATGGCGTGATAGGT
>JASHUX010000398.1 GCA_030039775.1 Alphaproteobacteria bacterium
TGTTGACGCCGAGTCCGCCCGCCATCGCGGCATCGTCAACGCCCGCCCGCACCCGCGCACCGAGCCGCGAGCGTTCGAGGAACAGCCACAACGCCCCCGCGATGACGAAGCCGACGGCGATCAGGAATAGCCGATAGGTCGAGAACACGCCGGTGCCGAGCGTGACCAAATTGTCGAGCGCGGCCGGTTGGGGCAGGGCAAGCACGTCGCGGCCCCATAATGTCTGTACCGCATCGAAGAAAATGAAGGTGAAACCGAACGTCAGCAGCACCTGGTCGAGGTGCCCGCGACGATAAAGCGGCCGAAGGAATGCCATCTCCATGACGATGCCGGTGAGACCGATCGGCACCGGCGCCAGCAAAAAGGCAAGCCAGAAACTGCCGGTGAGCTGATAGACGGTGTAGCCGACATAGCCGCCCAGCATAAAAAAAGAGCCGTGCGTCAGACTTACTACATTCATCAAACCGAAGATCAGCGACAGGCCCGCCGCCGTTAGGAACAGCAGCATGCCGTAGACCAGGCCATTCAAGAGTTGCTCGAGGAAGAATTCCATGCGTCGCCGCCTGCTTCCTCGACTAATCGAGTCAGGCGAAGGTGGTACGCCGTTGCCACGGCATAACCAGCCGCTCGAGCACCGCCAGCGAGCCGTAGAAGAACCAGCCGACCACCGCGGCGACGACGAGTCCGGCCATGGATTGTTTCAGCGACAATACCTGCCAAGAATTCCAGATCAGGTGGCCAAGGCCGTTGTCCGCGACCAGGAACTCGACCGCGATTGTGCCAAGAAGCCCGAGCCCGACCGACAGTCTTAGCCCGTCTATCAGAGCCGGCGTTATCGCCGGCAGCGTCACCATCAGATAGAGCTGCCGCGGCCGCGCATTAAAATTGCGCGCGACGTCGCGATAGATCGGCTCGACATTCATCGCGGCGCCCATGCAGGTGATGAGCATGGTAAAAAACGGCCCCAGAGCTATCATCAGAATGTTCGACGTGTCGTTGAGACCGACCAGAATCAGCACCAGCGGAAACAGTGCGATGCGCGGCACGTTGTAGAACAGCGCGAAAATCGGGTTGAGCACGATCCCGACCCAGCGGAACAGGCCCATTGTTAGGCCGATAAACACGCCGGGGATGACCCCCCAGACCATGCCGATAAGGAAGCGCTCGATCGTGGCCCAGGTATCGCCCGCCAGGTCGCCGTTGCGAAACAGATCGAGGATGGTCGCCACCACGACGGTCGGCGCCGGCAGGATGCGCACGTCGATCCAGTGAAGCCGCGCAGCGATTTCCCAGGCAATGACACAGACGATCGGGCTGGCAATCGAGACCGCGCGCTCCACCGGCGCCCGCGCGCCAAAACCGCGTCGCGATGCCGCGCGCGCCCGGTTGCCCACCGCTCGATCTGCCGATTCAAGTTGCGACTCAGCCATGGTCTGCCTCGATGGCCGCGTTCGCTGACAGCACTTCTTCGCGCAACGCATCCCAGACGCGCGTGCGTGCCGCAATAAAATCAGGATTGTTGCGTAACTCCAGCGCGTTGCGCGGCCGCGGCAACGAAATATCGTACACCGCCTTGATGCGGCCGGGCCGATGGCTCATCACCGCGACACGATCGCCCAACACGATCGCTTCGTCGAGACTATGCGTGATGAAGATCACGGTCTTGGCCGAACCTTCCCACAGGCGCAACAGATCCTCCTGCACCAGCATCCTGGTTTGCTCGTCGAGGCTCGCGAGTGGTTCGTCCATCAGCAGAATGGCGGGATCGTTGGCAAAGGCGCGGGCTAGATTGACGCGCTGCCGCATCCCACCAGAAAGTTGGCGCGGATAGGCGCGCGCGAAAGGCCCGAGGCCCAGCTTGGTCAGATAACCCCGCACGATGCGTTCCCGTTCACGGCGCGGAACCCCGCGCACCGTCAGGCCGAATGCCGCATTGTCGAGCACGGTCAGCCAGGGGAAAACGCCTTGTTCTTGAAACACCATCGATTGCAGCGGCCGGCCGTCGCGCTGAATCTCGAATTCCACCGAGCCGGCGGTCGGTTGCTCCAGACCGGCAAGAATGCGCAGCAACGTGGTCTTGCCACAACCGCTGGGGCCGACAATGCAGAGGAATTCACCTTGCCTGACCGCTAGATCGACCGCCGACAGCGCCTCGACGCGATGGCTGCCATCGAAAATCTTGCCCAGGCCGCGAATCAGGATGCCGCCGGCCTTGGCAGGCGGCTCGCACCAGGTCGATGCCATTTCGCGGCTTCGTTGTTCGATCGTCATAAGAGTTATGCGTTGACCTCAATGATTGAAGCGCCAAAGAATCGAATTGTCGAGCCGGATGCTTCGCGCCCATAATCACCATCAAAGAATATTTGGGAACGCGGATGGGCGATATCGTATTCGGCCTCGGCACGTCGCATACCTTGATGCTGAACGAGGACCCGCTGGATTGGCAGAAGAACATCGACCTCGATAAAGGCCGCGGTCCGACTAACCTCCTGATCGACGAGCACGGCAAACCGCGGTTTTACGACGACTTGGTGGCCGAGCGCAGCGCATCGGTGGCGCCGTATCTGACGCCCGAGCGCTGGCGTACCGCAGCTGAGGGTGCGCAACACGCGCTGGACCGGCTTGCCGATACTTTAGCCTCGATCCCGCTCGACGCCGTCATCGTTATCGGCGACGACCAGAAGGAGCTGTTCGCCACACATAATCTTCCCGCGATGTTGATTTATTGCGGCGAGACGATTCCGCTGCGTCCCTGGCGGGCCCCGCCGAACTATCCGCAATGGCTATCGGACGCGTGGAGGATACATTACGGCGAGGGGGATCGCACGATGCCGGTCGCGGCGCCGTTGGCGCGGCACATCATCGAGCACCTGATGGAAAACGAGTTCGATCCCGCCATCGCCGAAAATTTGCCCGAGGGCGAAGGCGAAGGACATGCTTTCGGCTTTGTCCATACGCGCCTGATGAAGCACAAGATCGTGCCCATGATCCCGGTGTTCCTCAACACCTTCTATCCGCCCAACCAGCCGCGGGCACGGCGGTGCGTCCGCCTCGGCGAGGAAATATGCCGCGCCGTCGCGTCCTTCCCGGAGGATTGCCGCGTCGCCGTCGTCGCTTCCGGCGGCCTCAGCCATTTCGCGCTCGACATCGCGCTCGATCGTCTCGTCATCGATGCGCTGCGTGACAAGGATACCGGCGCCCTGCTGTCGATCCCGTTCGCCAAGCTGCAATCGGGGTCCTCCGAAATCCTGAATTGGATCGCCATGCACGGCGCGATCAAGCATTTGAATTTCGACTGGTGCGACTACTTCCCCGGCTACCGGACGCCGGCGGGAACCGGCACCGGCCTCGCCTTCGGCGTGCGGCGATAATCACGGGAGAGCGATCTTGTCTTATTGGACGGAAATGCTAGGCGGACAAGTCCGCCACGTGAAAGTCGGCAATATCAATACGCGCCTCCTTGAGGCGAATAGCGGCGGCGGGCCGCTGATCCTGATGCTGCACGGCGCCGGCGGCCATGCCGAGAATTTCGTCACCAATATCGTACCGCTGTCGAAAGCGGGACACGTCGTGGCGCCCGATCTTTTGGGGCATGGACTCAATTCGCGTCCATCGGGCACTGCGCACACGTTCCGCGGGGTCATCGACCACGTGAAGCAGTTGATCGACACGTTGGACGCGCGACGGGTCTACGTGATGGGCTTGTCGCTCGGCGGCATGATCGCGGCGCACGTCGCGCGGGAATGTAAGGACAACGTCGAAAAGGCTGTCCTAATCTGCCCGGTCGGCTTCGCGCCGGATGCCGAGACCGAAACCGAGCTGCACAAGTCCATGGCCGCAATGGTGGACAACAATATCGCAGGCTTCGACGACGGCGAACCGGCGATCCGCAAGAAGATTACCATGCTGGTGCACGACCAGAAGGATTTTCCGGAGGAAATGATCGCGACGCGTCTCGTGATGTATTCCCAACCCGGCGCCAAGGAATCGATGGGCGCCGTGCTGCGCGACCTTTACCAGGCCCGGCGCGATTACGTCGTCGGCCCGGAGGTACTGACGGACATGGCGGCGGACACGTTGTTCGTATGGGGCCGCAAGAATTTCGGTGCGCTCGCCGCGATCGAACGCGCCAGCAAGCTGATGAAAAAGGGTACGCTGAAAATCCTCGAGGAAAGTGGCCATTGGCCGCATGTCGTCGAGCGCGACGCGTTCCATCGCCTTGTGTTGTCGTTCTTCGGGGAGGGCCGCTCATGAGTCTGCGTTTCCGCTGCGCCGTTGTCGTCGCCGCGATTGGACTGTTTGCGATCGGCACACATCACGCGCGCGCCGCCGATACGGCGAAGGCCGTCGTGCGCTTTTCGCTCAATCCGGTGGTTACAGGCAACCTGCCGATCTTCATCGCCATCGATAGGGGGTATTTCGCGGCAGAAGGCATCGACCTGAAGCTGACCAAGTACGGCGGCTCGTCGGTGACGCAGATGCCGCTTGCGGCGCGCGGCGATCTCGACATCACGGTGATGGTCGCCGGCCCGGCCCTATTCAACCAAAAGACCGAAGGCTTCGATCTCCGGATCCTCGCCTCGATGCAGCAGACCCATCCCGGCTGGACCGACGGCGAATATGTCATGGTTCGCAAGGACCTGTGGGATTCCGGCGCGGTGCGCAAATTGCCTGACCTTAAGGGTAAGCAAGTCGATGGCGGACCGGACGGCTCGCCGATCAGCTTCGTGCTGAATCTCGCGCTCGAGAAGGCCGGGCTTAGGCGTTCCGACGTGGTTTACACCAAAAAATTCGCGACGCCGCCCGACTGGATCGCAGGGTTACGCAATCATTCCGTCGACGCGCTAGCGGCGGCTGATCCTGTCGCCACAGTGCTGGAGCTGCAGGGATACGGCAAGAAACTGGCCTCGGACCAGGACGTGGCGCCGTGGCTGCAGATCAGCTTCCTGATCGCCTCGGAAAAATATGTCCAGGAACATCCCGCCACCGTCACGGCGTTTCTCAAGGCCTATCTAAAGGCGGCGAAGGACATCGACGCGTCGGGCGGCAAATGGACGCCCGAACTGCTCGCAGAAATGGCGAAGTGGACGCAAATCTCGGAGGCTGACCTCCAACACATCGCGGGCCCGGCTTATTATGGCCAGTTCGGCACGATCAACAAAGTCTCGCTGACCCGGCAGCAGGACTACCTCGTCGGGCTCGGCCAGGTGAAGGAGAAAATCGACATCGACTCGCTGGTCGATGACGGGCTGCTTATGACGGCGCGCCGCGAGCTTGGCATCCACTGACGCCGGACCCGATTGCCATGTTGGCCTGCTTCACATCACCCGTGTTTTATTTCGGCACCGTCAGCAGCGGCTGGCCGACGCCGAGCGACGGCTATTTGATCCAGGAAGCCGATCGGTCGATGACCACGGCGCTCGATCAATTCAAGCTGGCCGACGAGCTCGGCTATGATTGGGTCGGCCTGACCGAGCATCATTTTGGCCCGTTTTCCCTGACGCCGAATCCGACCGTATTTGCCGGCGCCATGACCCAGGTGGTCAAGCGGGCCAAGATCGCGCTGCTCGGCTCACTGATCCCGATGCTGAATCCTGTGCGCGTCGCTGAAGAAGTTGCGATGCTCGACACCATGAGCAAGGGACGGATCGTCGCCGGCATGCTGCGCGGCACGCCGAACGAAAACGTCACCTACAACATGAATCCGTCGGAATCGCGGGCACGCTTCGAGGAAGCGTTGACGTTGATTCGCGAAGCCTGGACACAAAACCAGCCGTTCGGGTGGCAGGGCCGTTATTTTTCCTTCCGCTCGATCGCGGTATGGCCGCGCCCGGTACAACAGCCGCACCCGCCGATCTATATGTCGGGGTCGAGCCCCGAGTCCGCCGTGTTTGCAGCGTTGCAGCGGGTGAACTTGGCATTGGCCGTCACGACCTTGCCGCTCGCCACCGAGGCGGCAAAGCGTTACCGCCAGGAAGCGGCGCGCGTCGGTTGGGTACCGCTTCCGTCCAATATTCTTTATCGGCTCGGCTTTCACGTCGCGGATAGCGACGAGCAAGCCGCCGCGGATTTCGAGGCGAGCCATGCACGCCGCCAACGCGGCAGCCCCGTTCTCGCCAATCAGGCGCTCGAGGCGGCGATCGCGGGAACCGGCTATTACGGCGTCGACTACGCCAATCAGCGGGCGCGCAATCGCCGCACCGCGACGCTGGCGGATCGCATCGAGCTCGGCCAGATCATAATCGGCAGCCCCGCGACGGTGGCGGCGCAAGCCAACCGCATCCGCAACCAACTCGGCGCCGGTATTTTCGATTTGATCCCTGCCTTCGAGCTCGGCGAGCGGACGCTTCACTCGATCGAGCTTTACGCGCGGAAGGTGCTTCCCGAATTGCGCGACTAGGAGTGGTCGCCGAAATTTGGCGGATGGGTGTCCAATGACTACCCGGAAATAATGGCAGAAATCAGCTGCCTTTTGCTAACACGCCGCGCGATTATGCGAACGAACTCACAAAAAGAGGCTCCCCGCGCGCCGTGTCGGCACGATCGGCAGTCTTTTGGGCGGTAATCCATACAGCTTAGCAGCACCCGTTGGTGCCACCGGCGGCACGCGCCAGACGCGGCAGCCCCAAACCGGCGATTGTGGCGCCGCCTGCAAGGGCGACGAAGTGCTGGCGCCCGATACCGGCACGCGCGCGCACGTACACGAGATATGTTCCACCGACGATCTCCCCATCAGCCAAAAATATCGTTAGCATACTCTGTTCCGCCCTGCACATCGCAAGTACTCCGAGTGCGGCCCGACCGAAAAGAGTAGCAGACGCTAGCGGCGAGTCGCTGCAACCCTTGGCGCCGCCGCACGAATCACTTTAACGAAAACCTTATGGTCGATCTTTTTGCCTCCCGCTAAGTCGACCTGAAACTTGATCGGCGGCGCGCTCTCTTCCCTGGATGAAGCGCCGCCGATTTTTTGCGCAAAAAAAAGCCTACGGCCCTGATTTTACCACAAGAAATTCCTCTTGGCGTCACCGCATCGACATATTTGGTTGTTTGAGTCGCCTCT
>JASHUX010000399.1 GCA_030039775.1 Alphaproteobacteria bacterium
CTTGTTGCACAGGCCCGAGAGCTGGCCGTCGCTGATGAAGGCAATCTTGTTCTGCAGGCCCGCCGAATCGACCGCAAACACTACCATCGAGGCCGGTCCCGCCATGCCCGGCCCGCCTTTCGGTCCCATGCCGCGCACGATCAGCGCCTGACCTTCTTTGATCTCGCCGCGTTCGATCGCCGCGATTGCGTCGGGGCCGTTGTCGAACACGATCGCCGGTCCGTCGAATGTCGAGACGCGTCCCGGCCTGCGCAGGCCGAGCTTGCAAATCGCGCTTTCCGGCGCCAGCGAGCCACGCAGAATCGTGATCGGCGCCTCGTTAGAGAACGCGCGATTGCGCGGCCGGATCACCTCGGGATTCGCCACGGTGGCACCGGCCAGATTCGCCGCGACGGTCTTGCCCGTGCAGGTCAGCGCCGACGTATCGAGCAGCGACTCCAACTGTTTCATCAGCGCCCGGCAACCACCCGCCGCTTCGAAATTCTCGATCGATTCGTCGCCGTTGGGCCGCACCGCCGACAGTACCGGGATCTTGCCGCCGAGCTCGTTGAACATGCCGAACACGTCGATGTCGAGGCCGCTTTCGACCGCGATCGCCTGCAAATGCTTGATGCAGTTTATTGAGCCCGATACCGCCAGCACCGCGGCCACGGCGTTGTGGAACGCCCCTTTGCTCATCACCTGCCGCGGCTTCAGATCCTCGAGCACCATATCGACGATGCGCGCGCCGGCATCCTTCGCCTGCTGGAACATCTTGGCGCTATTGGCGAGCACCGGCGCGGAGCCGGGCAGCGCCATGCCCAGCGCTTCGCACACGACATGCATCGAATTCGCCGTCGCCATGCCGGAGCACACGCCCGGTCCCTTGATGGCGTTGTCGGCCATGAGCTTGAGCTGCTCGGGCGACAGTTTGCCGAAGCCAGCCTGCACCGAGCCGAAGAACACCTCTTCGATATCGACATGGTGGCCGTTGACCTCGCCCGACGGCTGATAGCCGCACACGACGAGGATGGTCGGGATGTTGAAGCGCCCCGCCGCCATCATGTGCGCGGGCGGAGTCTTGTCGCAGGACGAAAGGCACACCATCCCATCGAGTTGCGCGCCTTCGACCGCGATCTCGATGTCGTTCACGACCAGATCGCGGCTCGGCAATATGTAGCCTCCGCCGCCGCCCTGGCCGCCGCGGCCGATGATGAAATCGCTCGGCGCTGCGGTGCGGATCTCGAAAGGCAGGCCGCCCGCCGCGCGTACGGCGTCCTTCACGACTTTGGCGACGCTGTCCAAATGCGCGAAGCAGATCGCCAGCTCCGACGAACTGTTCACCACGGCGATCTTGGGCTTCTGCATGTCCTCGTCGGAAATGCCGAGCGCCTTCCATTGCGCGCGCCGCACCGCTTCGCGGAACGAGCCGGGCTCGAAATTGCTTCGCAGCTTGAAGTTCGTCCTCGGCTCGGCCATCGCGCTCTCCCGTCCTTATCGCGCCCTTGCGGGCGAGGTGCCGGGATTATTGTAGGATATGCTATGCCCAAACGCAGCGCTGGATTGTTGCTCTACCAGATCGAGGCGGGCGCGGTGCGCGTGTTGCTGGTTCATCCCGGTGGGCCGTTCTGGCGCAACAAGGACGCGGGCGCGTGGACGATCCCCAAAGGCGAAATATGCTCCGGCGAGGATGCGCTGGCGGCCGCGCGGCGCGAGTTCCTCGAGGAGACAGGGCACGATGCCAGCGGCGACGTGCTTCCGCTGACGCCGGTGCGGCAGGCCGGCGGCAAGATCGTCGAGGCTTGGGCGGTCGCGGGCGAGCTCGACCCCGCCGCGGTCGTCAGCAATTCGTTCGACATGGAATGGCCGCCGCGCTCCGGCCGCAAGCAGTCCTTCCCCGAAATCGACCGCGCGCAATGGTTCAGCCTCGACGAGGCGAGGCTGCGGATCAACAAGGGTCAAGTGGCGCTGCTCGATGAGCTGGTGTCGCTGATTGCGCGTGAATGGCGCCGGTATCGAAAAACGCCTGATGCTCGATGATCTTGCCGTCGCGAAAGCGCCACCGGATCGCGCATTGGAACGGGATCGGTTTGGCCGACGGGTGTTGCCGCGCCGTCGGTTGGTGATCGACGGCGGCGTCGAAAATGCCCCATACAATGTCGCCGCTTTCGACGATCTCGACGGGCTGGAAGCGGCGGAACTGGAAATCGGCGGCGATTGTCGCTAGCGCCCTAGTGACCTCGGCGCGGCCTCTATGCGTGCCGCCGAAACGAAACGGGCTTTTCTCGCCGGTCGCCGATTTCCAGACGATATCGTCGTGGAAAGCGTCGAACAGCGGACGCAGATCCGATTGGCCGAAGCTCGCCGTGATCGAGCGCATCATTTTCGCCGACATGTTCCCCCTGCCGCCGACGCGGGTGTCTCATGCGCAAGGTAGCATAAGATTGACAGGTTCCGCGCCAGCGTGGTTCGTTGAGCGAAAGTAGAATTGAGGGAAGGGGCCCATGATCCGCTCGACCGACCGCATCAAGACCACGCATGCCGGCACGCTGCCGAAGGCGAAGGACCTCGCGCAAATGGTCGCGTCGAAGGCCGTGCATCAAACTGCGTGGCGGCCGCAGCAGCCGATCCAGGTGGACGACGCGACGTTCGAGCGCCGCCTCAAGGAAGAGGTCGCGGCGACGGTGAAGCACGAGGCCGATATCGGCATCGACAGCGTCAATGACGGCGAGCTCGGCAAGATCACGTTCCAGCATTATTGCTTCGAGCGCATTTCCGGCTTCGAGGACGTCGACTGGAAGCCCGGCATGCCGGTGCCGCTCTCGATCGCGATGCGCGACGCCAAGAAGTTCGGCGCCTATTTCGCGGAGGGACATGCCGGTTTCGCCACGACCGCGACACCGAAGACCGTGTCGCTGTGCACCGGCCCGCTGAAATATGTCGGCCAGGGTCAGCTTCAGCGCGACATCGACAATTTCAAGGCGGCGCTGAAGAACGTGAAGGTCGAAGACGCGTTTCTGCCGGCCAACACGCCCGGCACACTCGAGCACGCGCTGCGCAACGTCTATTACAAGACCGACGAGGAGTATCTCGAAGCCGCGGCCAACGTGCTGCGCGTCGAATATAAAGCGATAACCGACGCCGGCCTGACGTTGCAGCTCGACGATCCCGATCTGCCCGACGGGTGGCTGATCTATCCCGAGATGACGGTCGCCGATTACCGCAAATATGCCAGCCTGCGCATCGACGCGCTGAAGTATGCGCTCCAAGGCATCCCGCGCGAGCAAGTGCGGCTCCATGTTTGCTGGGGCAGCTTCCATGGCCCGCACCAGGCCGACATTCCGCTGAGGGAGATCGCCGACCTGATCTTCTCGGTATCGGCGCAAAGCTATTCGATCGAGGCGTCGAACCCGGCGCACGAGCATGAATGGCAAGTGTTCGAGCACATCAAGCCGCCGAAGGACGCAACGCTGATCCCCGGCGTCATCGGCCACGCCACCGACTTCATCGAGCATCCGGAGCTGGTGGCGCAGCGCCTGGTGCGCTACGCCAAGCTCGTCGGTCGCGAAAACGTCGCGGGCGGCAGCGATTGCGGCATCGGCACGCGCGTCAAGCACCCAAGCATCGCCTGGGCCAAGCTCGAGGCGCTTGTCGAAGGCGCGCGCATCGCGTCGAAGCAGTTGTGGTAGGAATTGATTTCGACGTCATGGCCCGCTAAGGTGCGCGACATGACGATGCGTTCCGTCACCATCTCGCTCTTTTGGTACCGCTGGTTCCGCCCGGCGGCTTAGGCGCGCGTATCGATCGCAACCCCGAAGCCGCCCGATCCGAGGCGGCTTTCGTGTTTTAAGCGACACCGAAATCCGTCCGCCGAGCGGCTTCTCCCGAAGGAGAAGTGTCGTGTCCAACGATTTCGATGTTGTCACCGGCGACGGCGCCCCGCGCCCGCCGAAAATCAAGCCGTCGGCGCCGCCAACGCCCCAACCACGACGAAGCGGCGACCTCGATAAAATAGCGACGCTGCCCAAAGACCCGGCAGGCGGCAAATGATCCTCGAACTCGCCATCCTCAATGTGCGGCCGGGACAAGAGGCCGAATTCGAGGCGGCATTTCCGGCGGCGCTGCCGTTGCTGGCCGCAACGCCGGGCTATCGGCGCGCCGCGCTGCGGCGCTGCGTCGAAACGCCGAACCGGTACGTCCTGTTGGTCGAATGGGACGTGCTGGAGGCGCACACGATCGGTTTCCGGCAAGGTCCGAACTATCCCGAATGGCGCCGCCGCCTGCACCATTTCTACGACCCGTTTCCGACGGTCGAGCATTACGCCGAGACGGTCGCGAGTCATGCTGCGCCTTGACAGTACCCTGTCGTTGGCGAGACTGTAAGCCATGGCTAACGCACCGCATGCCTTTGCCGCGCTCGCCGACCCGACCCGCCGCGCCGTGTTCGAGCGGTTGGCGCGGGGTCCGCGCGCCGTCGGCGAGCTGGCGAAGGGCCTGCCGGTCAGCCGCCCGGCCGTGTCGCAGCATCTCGCGGTATTGAAGGAGGCGGGACTGGTGAAGGACCAGGCGGACGGGACGCGCCGCGTCTATCGCATCGATCCTGCGGGGCTGGGCGCGATCCGCGCTTGGCTCGATCGTTTCTGGGATCAGTCGCTCGCGTCGTTCAAGGCGGAGCTTGAAAGCGAACTGCGGAAGGAACGTTCGTGAGCGGCACGATCGCGCCCGCGCCGGTGCGCAAATCGGTCGAGATCGCGACCACGCCGGAACGCACGTTCGCCTTTTTCGCCGAGCGCATGGGGCGATGGTGGCGGCCGGATCATTCGCTGCTTGGCGGTTTGCCGCGCGAGGATGTGGTGATCGAACCGCGCGTCGGCGGCCGCTGGTACGAGCGCGCCACGAACGGCACGGTATGCGAATGGGGCAAGGTGCTCGAATGGGAGCCGCCGCGCCGGCTGCTGCTGGCATGGCAGCTCAATGCCGATTGGCGCTATGACCCCGATCTCATCACCGAGCTCGAAATCCGTTTTATCGCCATCGGCGCCGACCGTACCCGCGTCGAGCTCGAACACAGCAAGCTCGAGAACTTCGGGCCGCGCGCCGAGGAAACGCGCGCGCTGCTCGATTCCTTCGATGCTTGGATGGGCGCGCTCGAACGGTTCGTCGAGATCGCCGGCCGCGAGGCCTAGGCGGGCTTACTTCCCCTTCAGCGTCCGAGCCCACATGTCGAAAATCTTGGTCCAGGAGCCTTCGGCCGCGTCCGTGTCATAGACCTCGCGCTCGGGGAATTGATAGCCATGCTGGGTGCCGGGAAGGATTTCGAGCACGTGCTTGGTCTTCGCGGTCTTGAGCGCGTCGCTCAGGGTCGGGATCGTGCCTTCCGCGACATGCGGGTCGGTCTCGGCGAAGCCGTAATAAATCTCGCCCTTGATCTTCGGCACCAGTCTGTGCGGCGAATCTTCTTCCTTGGTGACGATGCCGACGCCGTAGAGCGAGGCAGAGCCCGCGAAGCGGTTGGCAAAGCGCGCGGCCACGGTCGTGACGAACTTGCCGCTCATGCAGTAGCCGACGCAGCCTAAGGGACCCGGCGCCACGCGTTCCTGCGCGTCGAGCCAGCCGATGAAGGCGGCGGTGTCGTCGACGACAAGCTGATTGGTCAAGGAATTCATCGCGGCGAAGATCGCCTGCATCCGGCCCTCGGCGCGTCGCGTCATGTCGAAGCGCAGATAGCCGAGCCGGTAATAAAGATCGGGCAGCAGCACGAAATAGCCACGATCAGCTATTTGCTGACCCATCTCCCACATGACTGGACGGATCCCGAGACCGTCCATGAAGAAGATCACGGCAGGCCAGGGTCCTGCGATTTCGTTGGGGGAGAAGACTGAAGCCGGGCAAATTCCGTCACGAGTCTTGATGGTGACGCCAACGCGGGACATCGGCACGTTCCTCCAAGAAGTCATTATCGAAAAGGGATGACGCCGGCGGGATTGAGTGCCGCTCTGACGAGTCGCTACGCGTGGGGTATCCAGAGCTCACCGACGAGGGATTCACACGGAGCCTTTGCTGATCACGCTTCGGGCTGCGACAATCTGAACATCACGCCACGTGCGGTGTGGACCTCTTGCGAAACGTGATCAGTTCCACGGGGGCGCCGTTGTGAATGATCATTGCCGAGCGGACTCCATCCGACGGCGATCCGGGCGGATAGATAATCTCCTCGCCTTCTAGTGCCCCCTCGAGATCATCGACCTCGAAAGCGATGTGCGGTACGGTCTTGATGATCTCGGGAAGCGGACTGTCCGGCTCGAACCGCATCCACTCGATGCCGAACGGACTGGTGTCGAACCCCGATATGTACATCTTGAATTGAGCGAGGTATTTCTCTCCGCTACGTTCGATCTGGGTTGGCACCCCGATGTGGTGATATCGCCAGCCCAGCCTGGCAATCACCCACGGAGGCTCACGATCGCGCCTGCGTTCCGGCGGTGGAGCGTCACATCGTGGTTTGGATGAATCGGTCATTCCGCTCCCCCGATCAATTGGTTCAACCGGGCCTCGACAAACGGCGTGGCACTGGAACGGCCACCGATGCGAGCGCATTGTGTGGACTGGCGCAATGGACAGTCAACCGCGTACAACGGGGCTGAGAAAATCTCGCGCGAAGAACGCGAAGGGGGCTGCGTGATTTCGTTCGACACCGTGCGGGAGATTGCCGGAGGGCTTTCCGGGGCGATCGAGGGAACTGCGGCGCCCCGCCATCCGGCAGCGAAGATTAAAATTTCTGAGAATCCCGAGGATTCTTGCGCTCAGT
>JASHUX010000400.1 GCA_030039775.1 Alphaproteobacteria bacterium
CGACGATTTTCTATCTTTGCGAGGCCGACGCGGGTTACGTCACCGGCACGGAAATTTTCGTGACCGGCGGCCAGCACTTGTATTAGACCGCGTCATCAAGCTCGATCCCGCGCCGAAGCGGAATATATTACCAACCTAAAACGGGAGATGAACGATGATCATTGATGTGCACGGACATGTAAGCGCGCCGGCGCAACTATACGCAAGCAAGGCGACATTGTTGGCGTCGCGCGGCTCACACGGCCATGCACCGCTCAAATTCTCGGATGATCAGTTGAAGGCCGTGTTGAACGGCACCGGCGGCTCCGAGGGGCTCGGCGCACATCTGCCTTTGCTCGACAAGCACGGCACCGATTTCCAACTGATCTCACCGCGTCCGTTCCAAATGATGCACAGCGAAAAGCCGGCGACCATCGTGGAGTGGTTTCACGAGGATACGCACAACGTCATTCATCGCCATGTGCAACTCTACCCGAAACGCTTTGCGGGCGTGTGCATGCTGCCGCAAATCTCCGGTGAGCCTGTCGCGGTCGCCTTGCCGGAGCTCGAGCGTTGTGTGAAGCGAATGGGGTTCGTCGGCTGCTTGGTGAATTCCGACCCCTACGAAAACGATGGCAGCGGAACGGCGCCGGGTTTGGGTGATCGCTATTGGTATCCACTTTACGAAAAGCTGTGTGAGCTCGACGTGCCGGCGATGCTGCACGGTGCGGGCTCCAAAAATGCGCGCGTCGGTTACTCGACGCACTTCATCAACGAGGAGACGCTGTCGGTCGTGCATCTCCTCAATTCCACCGTATTCGACGATTTCCCAACGCTGAAATTCGTCGTGCCGCACGGCGGTGGCGCGGTGCCGTATCAACTGGGGCGCTGGGAGTCGATGTCGCTGCGCGGCGGTCAGAAACGATTCTCCGAGCGCCTGCGGAACATCTGGTTCGATTCGTCGCTCTATACGCCCGAAGCGCTCGAATTATTGATCAAAGTGGCGGGCGCCGATCGTGTCATGTTCGCGACCGAATGTCCGGGAACCGGCTCCGCGGTCGATCCACGCACCGGTCGACAGATGGACGACACCGCGCATTGGATTCAAGATTTCACCTGGTTGTCGGATGCCGACAAGAAGCTGATTTTCGAGGGGAACGCGCGCAGTCTGTACAAGCTTGATAAAATTCTGGGATAACAATCTTTCTGGCCGACATCCTGAGTCCGCCTGGCGGCGATCGTGTTGCAGCTCGCCATCAACGCCTCGCAACGGGGCGGGGGCGCAGGGCTATTGGACATTGCTTACCCTGGATTCCCCGTCCCGCGGGAATGACCAAGTGGTACTAAGGCGGCGGAGGCGGTTCGTGCTAGGTGCGGCGTTCTAAAACCATCGCCACGCCGTTGCGCGGGCGAAGCGTGATCAGGCCGCGCGGTTCGACCGGGTGGCCCGGTTTTAGGCGCAGCCGGTAACGCTGCGCGATAGTGGCCAGGATCAGGATGGCCTCGGTTATCGCGAAGGCGGCGCCGATGCAGATGCGTGGACCGGCGCCGAACGGCACGTAGGCAAAGCGATGACGGCCGGCGGAACGTTCAGGCAGGAACCGTTCGGGTTCGAACCGATCCGGCCGTTCCCACAATTTGCGATGCCGGTGCAGAACCCAGGGCACGACATAGATCACCGAGCGAGGCGGGATCCGCCGGCCGCAAATCTCGTCGGCGGCCATCGCTTCGCGCGACAATGTATGCGCCGGTGGATAGAGCCGTAACGTCTCGTCGATGATCATGCGCGTGTAGCGCAAACGCGGGACATCCTCCGCGCGCGGCGTTCTTCCGCCGAGCACCTCGCTCAATTCCGTATGCAGCTTTGCCTCGACGCCGGGGTGCTCCGACAGCAGATATAGGGTCCAGGTCAATGCCAGCGAGGTCGTTTCGTGCCCCGCCATGAAGATCGTAATGACTTGGTCGCGAATTTCCTGCGTCGAGAGACCGGTACCGGTCTCTTCGTCCCGTGCCGCCAAAAGCCGCGCGAGCAGATCCTGCCGTTCGATTTTTCCCGCCCGGCGTTCGGTCACCATGCGGTCGATCTTCACGTCGAACTCGCTGAAGATTTGCTTTGCAAATTTCATCGAACGGAGACGCGGCATCCACGGTGGCAGGGGGATTAAATCGAACAACGTGGGGCGTACGTCGATCTGGTACCGTTCCACCCCGGTCGCGACCAGGTCGGCGATATCCGCGGCGTCGGCGGAGAACATCGCTTGCGCAATGATGTCGAGGGTCAGCCGCATCATCGCCTGGTCCAGCATCAGCTCGGCACCGTTCGCGAGCTGATCCCAGCCGGTCAGCAACGCTTCGGTATGTTCGGTCATCAGCGGCCCATAGGAGGCGACGGAACGGGGATCGAAGGACGGCGCCATGATGCGGCGATGGCGGCGCCAGGTTTCGCCGTCGCTTGTTAGCAGGCCCTGGCCAAGACCCGGTTCGAGCAGCCGCCGTGCCAGCCGCGTCTTGGTGTAGTTCATGGCATTGTCGAGTAGGACGTGCTTGATCGCCTCCGGGTCGTTGACGATGTAAGCATGGGCCCATAGGAACGAACGATCGAGGAAATCGAGGTTGTAAGCGTCATCCGTAAATGTTGCGATCGAGTTGTCCTTAACGGTTCGCACCAACTCGAACAGGCCAAGCGGACGCTGTGGCGGCCGCGGCGCGGGCAGGAGAGGGTTTTCGGAGGCCGTTTCGATCGTCGCCATGAATCGTCGTGGTATCGAATGTCGAGAATAAACGTTTACCAACTATAGGCCGGGCCGGACGACCACGCACCAAGTGCTTGCACTACCCGGGACGGCGGCAAGCATTTGGTAAGACCTGATTGTTCATAATTCGGCGACGAACTAACCCAAGGGGCTTCTATGACGGTGACATTTTCCCAAGCGCCGGGCGCGACCCCGGAGCGTTACGGGAAGCATTCCGGCGATTCCTCCGTTATAGTCGGCAACGGCTTCGTCGGGACCGACGAGGCCGGGGCACATGAGAATGCGATGAAGACACGCGTCCGCAAAGCGGTGTTTCCCGTTGCCGGCATGGGCACGCGCTTCCTTCCCGCGACAAAGGCGATCCCCAAGGAAATGCTGCCTGTGGTGGATAAGCCGCTGATCCAATATGCGGTTGAAGAAGCGATCGCCGCCGGCATCGATCATTTCATTTTCGTGACCGGCAAAGCCAAGACGGCGATCGAGGACCATTTCGACCTCGCTCACGAAGTCGAAAGCAAACTTAAAGCCAGCGGCAAGAACGCGCAGATCAGCCTGCTGAATGGCTGGGTGCCGAAGCCGGGCCAGATTGCTTACACGAGGCAACCGGAGGCCAAGGGGCTCGGCCATGCCGTCTGGTGCGCGCGAGATTTGGTCGGCGAAGAGCCGTTCGCGGTTCTGCTGGCCGACGATTTCATCCTCTCCGACGTCCCTTGCCTGAAGCAGATGGCCGACGCGCATGCCAAAGTCGGCGGCAGTATCGTGGCCGTCATGGAAGTGCCGCGCGACCAAACCAACCGCTACGGCGTTCTCGATATTGCGGGCGAAAAGGGCAAGCTCGTTTCCGCCCGCGGCGTCGTCGAGAAACCGAAACCCGCCGACGCTCCGTCGAACCTATGCGTCGTTGGGCGCTACATTCTGGATGGAAGCGTGTTCGGCTATTTGGAAAATCAAGCGACCGGCGCCGGCGGCGAAGTCCAGCTCACCGATTCCTTCAAGCCGCTGATCGCCAGCGGCAGTCCGTTCCATGGTCTCCGGTTCGATGGCCGGCGCTATGATTGCGGCGAGAAGGTCGGCTGGCTCGAGGCCAATATTGCGGTCGCGCTCACGCGCGACGATACCGCGACTCCGGTCAGGAAGATTTTGCAGGGTTACTGCTGATCCCCACGGTTAAGATTCAGTCATGACAGGCCACCGCTTCGATCCGACGATCCTGCGCGAGTACGATATCCGGGGCATTGTCGGCGAGACGTTACACGACACCGACGCCCGAGCCCTCGGCCGTGCCTATGCCAAGATTCTGATCGACAGCGGCGGCCGGTCGGTTGCGGTGGGCCGTGACGGGCGATTGAGCTCGCCCGCGCTCGAGGCGGCGCTGGTCGAAGGCCTGACCATGAGCGGCGTCGATGTCGCTCGGGTCGGCCTCGGGCCGACGCCGATGCTCTATTTCGCTGGGCACACACTGGGGGTCGACGGCGCTCTGATGGTGACGGGCTCGCATAACCCCGCGAGCCATAACGGCTTCAAGCTCATGCTCGGCAAGAAGTCGATGTACGGCGATGACATCAAGCGACTAGGCATTATCGCGGCGGCCGGCGATTTCGTGTCCGGCAAGGGGACGGTCGAGACGCGGCTTGTTAAGGACGTCTATATCGGACGCTTGCTGAAGGATTTCGCCGGCGTCCGCAAGCTTCGGGTTGCCTGGGACGCAGGGAACGGTGCCACCGGCGAGGTGCTGCAGGCCGTTACGGCGAGGCTTCCCGGCGAGCATGTCTTGCTGAACGCGGTCATCGACGGCCGTTTTCCCGCCCATCATCCGGATCCGACAGAGCCAGAAAATTTAATTCAAATACAGTCTATTATAAAAAGTTCTTCATGTGATTTTGGAATTGCATTCGATGGCGACGGCGACCGCATCGGCGTGGTTGACGGCGAGGGCAACATCCTCTGGGGCGACCAGCTTCTCACCATCCTCGCTAGAGAAGTCATTGCGGCACAGCCGGGCGCCCGGATCATCGCCGACGTTAAAGCTAGCCAGGTCTTGTTCGACGAAATCGCCCGGATGGGCGGCAAGCCGCTGATGTGGCGCACTGGCCATTCGTTGATCAAATCCAAGATGGCGGAAACCCGGGCGCCCCTCGCGGGCGAAATGAGCGGCCATATCTTCTATGCCGATCGCTATTACGGCTATGACGACGCGCTCTACGCCGCGATTCGTCTATTGTCTCTACTGTCCTCTACCGACGAGAGCCTGGCGTCTATGCGCCGGAAGCTGCCGGTCGTCGTCAACACGCCGGAGATTCGCATTCCGTGCGCCGATACGCGCAAATTCGCGGTCATCGACGAGGTCAAGACGCGGCTGCAGCGGGCCGGCGCCAAGATCTCGAACATTGACGGGGTCCGGGTCAGCGATCGTCAGGGCGGCTGGTGGCTGTTACGAGCCTCGAATACGCAGGCCGTGCTGGTCGCCCGTGCGGAAGCCAGCGATCCGGCGGGGCTTGATCGCCTGATGGCCGAATTGACGGAGCAGCTAAAGCAGAGCGGCGTCGAGATGCCGCCTGCCCACGCCTAATCAGCTTAGCGCTGCGACGACCTGATTTCCCTCAATCGAGGCTGTACGCACGGGGTCGTGCCGCTGTACCCGGCGCAAAGCGGCGGGGCAGGGACGCGTGCTCCCGTTCCATCCGCCGCATGCAATACCATGCGTATGGTGGGGCGAGCGCATGACGCTTACTGACACGGTTTGCCGGTTGTGGTGACCGAGCGCCGCAAAGCGATGCTTCATAACGTGCCGATGTATCACAGCGAGGTGCTCGTGGTGCCGGCGCGTCGAGACATGGCGATCGATATGGCGCCGGTCAGTGACGCGGCTCCGCAACTCGACGCTGGCTAGGACCACGCCATGCCGCAACTTGTGATGCAGGGCTACTTGCACCTGATGCCGTTCGTGACGTGGCGAACGGTTCGCGCTGCGATAGACACGCCGACCAGCCGGTTCTTGTTCGGTCAGCGACGGCATTGTTGCGAGGGCGGATGAGATGACTGACAGATCGTCGCCATTCCGCAAATGCAGCGGGGCCTCGTCAGACGGTTGGTTGTCGACCGGCATGTTCGCCGCCACGGCGACCGGCGCACCAGAACCGCGATGGGCGAAACCGTCGTCCAATAGTTCCGCCATCTCCATGTCCCGCGATTCAGCGGTGCGACCGCCCATGATAACCCCGATGAGGCGGCGATTGTTGCGCACCGCTGACGCGGCTAGATTGAAGCCCGAGGCGTTGATGAAGCCGGTCTTGATGCCGTCCATGCCCTCGAACGCTGCCATCAGGTGATTGTGATTGGGATAGGTCCGGCCGTCATAGGTGAAGTCTTCCGTTGCGAAGAAAGCGTATTCCTTCGGGAAGGTGCGATAGAGCGCGAGCGCCAATTTCGATAGATCCCT
>JASHUX010000401.1 GCA_030039775.1 Alphaproteobacteria bacterium
GGAACTGACCGCGACGCCGCGGATGTCTTCGATCTCGGCGCGGGTCACCGGTTGGTGATAGGCGATGATCGCCAACGTCTCGATACCGGCCCGCGACAATTTGCGCGGCACGACTTTCTCGAGCTTCAGCTTGTCGCCCAAGTCCGACGCCGTGCGGAAGGTCCATCCGCCGGCGACATTGACTAGGTTCACGCCGCGTCCGCGATAATCGGCCTCGAGATCCGCGAGCAACGCCGGCACATTGGCGCCGTCCGGCAAGCGTTCTGCCATCGCCTCAGCGTCGAGCGGCGCGGCCGACGCAAAGAGCAATGCTTCGATCAGGCGCAAGTGCTGGGCATGGTCGTCGTCGGCCATGGCTTCGTTGGGGTCCATTTCAATCACACTCATGTCGGCTCCGGCATGCTGCGCAAATAAAGCGGCCCGAACGCGCGGTCCTGCCGCAATTCGATCTTGCCGGCGCGCGCCAACTCGAGGCTGGCGGCGAATGTGGCGGCAATCGCCGAGCGCTCGACCAAGCCGTGCGCCAACCCGCCGGGCAGGAAGGTGACGAGGCTGCGCCACTCCGGCATGCGCCCCAGTACACGCCTGAGGCGCTCCAGCGCGTCGTCCATGGAATAGAGTTCCGCGGGCATGATCCGCAGCACCGCGTTTTCCTTGCGCTGACGCTGCTCGCCGTAGGCACGCAGCAGGTCCAGCAGCGTCGCCTCATATTTCGGAATGAGCTTGCGCGGCAGGCCCTCGGGTGCACCCCGGCCGAACACGTCGCGGTCGAGCCGCGGCAGCGCCATGAGACGTGCGCCAGCGTTGCGCATCGCTTCGAGGCGCTGCAATTGATGCGTCAGGAGTGCCGCCAACTCTTCGCCGGTCGGCTCTTCGGGACCGGGCGGCTCAGGCAGCAACAGCCGCGATTTGAGATAGGCGAGCCACGCCGCCATGACGAGATAATCGGCGGCGATTTCGAGGCGCAGCCGCCGCGCCGCCGCGATGAAGGCGAGATACTGATCCGCGAGCGCCAGGATCGAGATTTTCGTGAGGTCGACTTTCTGCTCGCGCGCCAGCGTCAGCAGCACGTCGATCGGGCCTTCATAGCCCTCGAGATCGACGACCAATTCCTCGCCGGGAGGCGCCGCGCCGCGCCGATCTTCTTCGAACGCCGCAGCGTCGATCATGCCACTCCGGTGAGCCAACTGATGCCCTGAACGATCATGTTCGCCGGCCAGTATATGACGATTCCGACAATGTCCAGATCGACTCCGGCCGACCGCCCGAGCCAGGGCAACAGGAACAGCAACCCGACCACGATGAAAATGCCGTAGCGCTCAAGCCGCGCCAGCGGATAGGCCAGGAAATTCGGCAAGAGGCCGACCGCGACTCGGCCGCCGTCCAGGGGCGGTAACGGGATCATGTTGAATACCGCCAGCACGACGTTGAACATCACAGCATTGCGCAGATTGAGCGCGGCCCACAGCTTCGCCACCGTGGGCACCGCCGGCAGCGCGTAAAACAACAGGGCCGCCGCGACCGCCATCAGGATGTTGATGCCCGGCCCGGCCAGCGCCACCCACACCATGTCGATGCGCGGACGGCGCAGCCGTCCGAAATTCACCGGTACCGGCTTGGCATAGCCGAACAGGAAACTACCGCGGGACACGAAGAACAGCAGCAGCGGCATCAGGATCGTGCCGAAGAGGTCGATATGCCGGATCGGATTGAAGGTGACGCGGCCGGCGCGCAGCGCGGTATCGTCGCCAAGCTTGCTCGCGACCCAGCCATGCGCCGCCTCGTGCAGCGTGATGGCGAAGATCGCCGGCAACGCGAACACTGAAATCTGCTCCAGCAGCGAGCCGTAGTCGAACATCAGGCGGTCGCCATCAATTCGCCGAACCGAACTTCAGCGGCGGTGCGATCGAACGGCGCGCGCGCCGGCAACCGCGCCGCGCCGGCGGCAAGCCGCCGCAGCGCGGCATCGGACAAGGGACGCGCCGCGCTTGCCACCTCTTTCATTTCACTCATATCGCCGTTGCAGTGAAGAACGATGTCGCATCCTGCCGACAATGCTGCGCCGGTTCGCGCGGCCATGCCGCCGCTCAACGCGCCCATCGACAGATCGTCAGAGATCAACACTCCGTCGAAGCCGATGCTACCGCGAATGACCTCGGCGATCACGCGCGGCGACAGGGTCGCCGGCGAGTCGGCGTCGATTGATTCGTAAACAACATGCGCCGTCATCGCCCATGGCATGTCGCGCAAGGCATGGAACGGCGCGAAATCGGTGCGTTCCAAATCGGCGCGCGACGCGGTCACGCGCGGCAGCGCGCGGTGGCTATCGACGGCGGCGCGGCCATGTCCGGGAATGTGCTTGATCACGGGTAATATGTGGCCCCGCAACAAGCCATCGCAAGCCGCGCGCGCGAGTTGCGCCACAATGGCCGGATCGCCGCCCCAGGATCGGTCGCCGATCACCTTGTCGGCGCCGGCGATCGCCAGGTCCAGAAGCGGATAGCAATCGACCGAAATGCCAAGACCGCTCAAATCGTCGGCAATCAGACGCGCACCGAGCCGTGCCGCTTCTTCGGCCTTGGGCCCGTGCGCGGCGATTTGCCCGGGTGCCGGATAGGCGTGCCAATGCGGCGGGCCGAGCCGCGCGACACGGCCGCCTTCCTGGTCGATCAGGACTGGCGCGTCGGCGCGGCCGACCGAGGCGCGCAACTCCTCAACCAGCCGCGCGACCGGCGCCGGATCGCCGCAATTGCGCTTGAACAGGATGAAGCCGAGCGGGTCGGCGGCTCGAAAAAATGCCCGCTCCCCCTCGCTTAGCCGTTCGCCCGCGCAGCCGAAAATCGCCGCGAGCGGCGGGTTACGGCTTGGCAAGGAGGCACGCCGCTCCGCGCTGACGCAGGGAATCGCAAAGCTGCGCCGCCGAGCCTTGCGACATCGGGCCGGCCATCACCCGGTAATACGTGCCGCGATCGCCGAGATTGACCGGGACGACGGATAAATTGACCCCACCCAACACATCGCCATAGGTCCGGCGCAGCCGCTCCTCCGTCGTGCGCGCATCCGCCGCGGAGCGCAGCGACGCGAGCTGCAAGCGATAGCCGCCCGGCGCAATCGCCGGCGGCTTCGGTTTCGGCTCCTCGCGGGCGGCTACGGGCTTCGGCTTCAGTGGCAATGCGGCCCCCGGCTTCGGCGCGACACTCGCTGCCGGGCTCGCCGAAGACGGCGGCGGCAATCTGTCGGCGACGGGCTTGATCGGCGGTGCAGCCGTTGTGGCCTGCGCGGCTTGAACCGCGTTTGGCGGCGGCGCACTGGTAGTCACCGATGGCGCGTCACTCGCGGCGGCGGGCGCCGGCGTCGGCGGTGCCGCCATTGTCTGTGTCTGTGCGACCGGCTGCGGCAACGGCTTTTCCGGCGCTGGCAAGATATTCTCGACATGCGGCGGCGACCGGCCGCTGTCATAGGCGAGCGGGTCGATATCGGCGACCTTCATTCCGCCGGGATCGGCCGGCTTTTCCCGCGTCGGCTGGGCATCGGCCGTCAGCTTCGGTACATCCGAGCCTGGCGTGCTGGGACCGCGCTGAAACGCCCATGCCCAGGCCAGCGCCACGAAGCCCAGGAACAATCCGACTACGATCCCAACGCGCATCCGGCGGCGGCGCGACGACATGGTGAAGATCGGCCGCCGACGCCCTATCCGAACCTGGTCCAACGCCATCAACGCATCTCCTCGACCGGCGTCACGCCAAACACGTTGAGGCCCGACGCGACGACAAAAGCTACCGCCTGCACCAAAGCGAGACGCGCCGACGTTACTTCAGGCGAATCGCTAAGAATGAAGCGCAAGCTCGTATCATCCTTACCTTTATTCCACAGTCCGTGGAAGATCGAAGCGAGCTCCTGGAGATAAAAGGCGATTCGATGTGGCTCATGAGCTTCGGCGGCCGCCTCGACCAGGCGCGGCCAGCCCGCCAGGTGCCGGATAAGGGCCAATTCCATCGAGTCGGTGAGGTGCTGCAGCGGCGCCGCCGCCAATGCCGCGGGGTCGAGCGACAGGCCCGGCAGCATGTTCCCCGCGAGTCGCAGAACCGACCGCGCGCGCGCATGGGCGTACTGGACATAGAAGACGGGGTTATCTCTCGACTGCTCGACCACCTTGGCGAAGTCGAAATCGAGCGCCGCTTCGGGCGCCCGGGTGAGGATGAAGAAGCGCACCGCGCCCGCGCCCACCTCCTCCACCATCTCCCGGAGCGTGATGAGGTTGCCGGAGCGTTTCGACAATTTCACCGGCTCGCCCTTCAGAAATACCTTGACGATGCCATTGAACACGACATCGAGATGAGCCTTGCCATCGCTCAGCGCGGCGACCGCTGGGCGCATGCGGTCGAGATAGCCGGCGTGATCGGTGCCGAGCACGTTGATCATCAACGTGAACCCGCGCCGGATTTTGTCATAGTGATAGGCGATGTCAGGCATGATGTAGGCCCAACCGCCGTCGCGCTTTTTCAGCGGCCGATCAGTGCTGTCGCCGAACTGACTCGAGCGAAACAGCGTCAGCGGCACCGGTGCCCAATCTTCCATGACCTTGCCCTTCGGCGGCGGCAGCGTCCCGACATAGATCAGGCCCTTTTGGTCGAGGATGCGGAACGCGGCGTCGAGCGTGCCGTTCTCGATCAGCTCGCGCTCGTTGGTGAAGACGTCATGCTTGATTCCGATCAGTTCGAGATCGCCGGCGATCATCTTGATCATGAAATCGACCGCGAAATCGCGGATTGGGCCGAGCCATTCTGCATCCGGCCGGCCAAGCCATTTGCGCCCATCGCGCTGCGCCAGCGCTTCGCCAACGTCCTTAAGATATTCGCCGGGATAGAGCCCGTCCGGAATTTCGCCGATATTGTCGCCAAGCGCTTCGCGGTAACGCAGGAACGTCGTGCGCGCCAGGGCATCGACCTGCCCGCCGGCATCGTTAAAATAATATTCACGTGTGACGGCAAAACCCGCTTTCGCCAGAAGATTCGCCAACGCGTCGCCGATCACCGCGCCCCGGACGTGGCCGACATGCATCGGGCCGGTCGGGTTGGCTGACACATATTCGACGTTGGTGTTGCGACCGCCGCCGATATTGCAATCTCCATAGTTCGGTCCCGCGCGCAGGATCTCGCGCACCCGCTCGTGCCAGAACGCATCCGCCAGCGTCAGGTTGACGAACCCCGGCCCGGCAACCTCGACTTTGGCGACGTCGGGATCGGCACGGAATTTTTCCGCGAGCAATTCCGCCAGATCGCGCGGCTTCATATTTGCCTGTTTCGCCAGCACCAGCGCGGCGTTCGCCGAGATGTCGCCGTGCTTCGCATCGCGCGGCGGCTCGACCGTCAGCCCCTTGGTTATGAGGCCCGCGGGCAATTTGCCCTCGGCCACTAGGGCAGGAAGGATGCCTTGCTCGATCTTGTCGCGAAAATGATTGAACAGATTCACGGGGTCACGTCCGGATCGAACAGGCGGCGGTGCTCGTCGAGCGCGTACCGGTCGGTCATTCCGGCGATATAATCGGCGACGACGCGGGCGCGCGCCTCCGGCGGCTTGTTCACCGCGTCGGCTTGCCACTCGCTCGGCAGACAGTCGGGCTCACTCATGAGCAGCGCGAATAATTCCGATACGACGCGGCGCGCCTTCGACGACATACGGTTGACGCGGAAATGACGATACATGTGCTCGAACAGAAATGCCTTCAGCGCCTTGTCGTGGGCGCGCATCGTGTCGGAGAACGCCGCCACCGGCGTGCCGAGCGCGCGAATGTCGTCGACGTTTTTCACCTTGGCTTGATCGACACGCCGCGTCGTCTCGGCGATCAAATCCGTGGCCATCACGTCGATCATGCGCCGGATCGCCTCGTGGATCAGCCGCGTCTCCGCTGCGCCCGGATAACGCGCCACAACGTCCTTGAAGACCGGCCCGGCCAGCGGGCCGTCCGCCAAGTCGGCCACGGTGAACAGGCCGGCCCGTAGCCCGTCGTCGATGTCATGGTTGTTGTAAGCGATATCGTCCGACAGCGCCGCGATCTGCGCCTCGGCGGACGGATAGGTGTCGAGCGCAAGATCGTAATCGCGGACATAAGCGGCGATGGTGGCCGGAAGCTTCCCCGTCATCGGCCCATTATGTTTGACTACGCCCTCGAGCGTCTCCCAGGTGAGATTGAGTCCGTCGAACGCCGCGTAGCGCCGCTCGAGCTTGGTCAGGACGCGAAACGTTTGGTCGTTATGCTCGAAGCCGCCATACGGCCGCATCGCGTCGTCAAGTGCGTCGCCGCCGGCATGGCCGAACGGCGTGTGGCCGAGATCGTGTGCGAGTGCAAGCGCTTCTGCGAGGTCGTCGTTCAAGTGTAAGGCCCGCGACACCGAGCGCGCGATCTGCGCGACTTCGAGCGAATGGGTCAGCCGGGTGCGGAAATGATCCCCCTCATGATAGACGAATACTTGCGTTTTGTATTGCAGACGGCGAAACGCGGTCGAATGAATCACGCGGTCGCGGTCGCGTTGGAACGGTGTCCGAGTCGGGCTTTCCGCCTCCGTATGGCGGCGTCCGCGGCTCCGTTCCGAGTGGCAGGCATAGCGCGCAAGCGGCGCCGGATCGCTCATTTGGCGCAACCTAACACGCCGAACCGGGTTGGCAACGCCCGTACGCACCACGGGAATAGCGATCAAAGGTGGCGCGTTTATGCAAACCCTGCTTGAATAGGCGCCCGCTTCTTGCTTGATATCGTTACCCGCCGCCACGGCGCGCGGACCAACTCAGGGGATGTCCATGAAACGACTAATGGTATGGGTGGCGGCACTATCGCTCGTGGTAGCGCCGACACTGTCATTCGCACAAACGCCGCCGAAAAAAGGCCCGGGCGGCGGCAAGCCGGCGCCGCACGGGACGTCACGCCCGGCGCCCCATCCGCACGCTGGCGGCCCTGGCCGACCGGGAGGTCCGGGACATACAGCAGGCAGGCCTGGTCCTCGTCCGGGTCCGGGACATGTCGCTGGCAGGCCCGTTTACGGCCACGGCGTCTATCATGGTCCTCGCGGCAACCGCTTCTACTATAACGGCCATTATTTCGGCCGCATTCATGGCGGTCCGTGGGCGTGGCCGGCGGGTTACGGCTATCACCGCTTCTTCATCGGCGGGATTCTGCCGGCGATCTTCCTCGGATCGGCTTATGTCTACGCCGATTACGTGGCGCTTGGCCTGGCGGCTCCGGATCCCGGCTTCGTCTGGGTACGGTACGGACCAGACCTTGTGTTGGTGAATCAGGCGACGGGTGAAATCGTTCAGGTCGCATACGGCGTATTCCTGTAACAGCAGAGACGTGCGGCGGTCCTTAGACCGATTGGCAAGAGCCGCCGCGCGTCACGCCGATCACGCCACCGGACCGGCGGTGGACTGATCCGACGGTAGGTATCCCAGAGGCATGGTGGATAGTTCTCATGCCGCACCGATTGGACGATGGCCAGAGGCTAGCGCCGCGTTACGGCGTCTTCTTGGCGATCGCCTTGCTACTCGCGGCATGCAGCACGAATGGCGCCGGGCCGGTGGCGCCGGCACCATCGCCGGCTCGGGCTTCGGACGCCGAGATCACCGCGGCAACCCATAGCGTCAGCCGCTGCATGTATGCGGCCGCGGCGGCACCGGCAAATCGAGCTGCTTCCACGCGGACGATCGCAAAGCGCATCGTCGGTCCTTGCCACACGCGATTTGAGGCGATGCTTCGCGTCGAAGAAAGAGGCATGGGCGCCGACGACGCGGCTGCGTTCGATCGAGCCATGCGTCAGGAAGAACTGAAGATCGCCACGATGGAGGTGATGTCAGCGCGCGGCGGCGACCGTCATGCGCCCACCAAGAAACAAGTCCGTCGTGGCCAACCGCATCGGCCCGTGCCGCCGACCGATCGCCCCAGCGACGACTAGGTCGAGCCCGGCACCCTACGTATCCGCGTCGCCGGCCGATTGATTGGCGTCCGTACGCTTACCGCCAGCGATCCTTGAAAAGGCCACATTCGTGCTCCACTGAGTTGCGCAGTCGTGCGCGAGCCACGACACGGACAACGATTGGGGCGACCCATGAAACACTTACTGGTCCTGATCGCAGCGGCGTCGTTGGCGTTGCCGACACTTGCCGCTGCCCAAACCCCGCCGCCGAAACAACAGCAGGGGCAGACCGCCAAGCCCGGGGCGCGACCTGCCGCACGCCCGGCCACCCGACCGGCAACACGTCCGTCAGCGACGCGGCCTTCACGACCAGCGACACGTCCGTCGGCCACGCGTCCTGCATCGACACGACCCGCTGCACGGCCTTCACGGCCGAGCGCGCCTGCGGCCACACGACCCCTGCCGCCGCGCGGCGGTCAGGCCTACCACCGCGGGCAAACCATTACCCGTGTCCACGCGCCAGCCTTCGCCTACCCGCGCGGCTGGCATTATCGTCGTTGGGCGATCGGGGGCATCCTCCCGCAGCGGTTCCTCGCACAAACGTATTGGTATGCGGACTGGTCCGCTCTCGGACTTCAGGCCCCGCCGCCGGGATATGAGTGGGTGCGGTTCGGACCCGACCTAATCCTGGTCAATCTGGCCACCGGCGCGATCGAAGACGTCATTTACGGGGCTTTCTACTAGGGCAATTTGAGTAGGCGGATCGGGCCGCCGCGCCAGGCGGTGGCCCGCCGTTCGCCGCCCTAGCGGCACCTGCTTGGCTCCGGCATAGTGTTGCCATGCCAGGTACACCATTGTCGGCGCACGAACTGATCGCGCGTCTTATCGCGTTCGACACAACCAGCCGCGAAAGCAATCTCGCTCTGATCGAGTTCGTCCGCGACTATCTCGACGGCTGGGGCGTCGAGAGCGAGCTTTACTTCAACACAGAACGCCGCAAGGCCGATCTCTACGCCACAATCGGCCCGGTCGATCGCGGCGGCCTGATGCTGTCGGGGCATACCGACACTGTTCCGGTTGACGGCCAGCCCTGGGACTCCGATCCGTTCAAAGTCACGCCCCGCGACGGCAAGCTCTATGCGCGCGGCAGCTCCGATATGAAAAGCTTCATCGCGGTGGCGCTGAGCCACGTGCCGACATTCGTGGCGGCAACTTTGAAAACGCCGCTACACCTCGCGCTGTCCTACGACGAAGAGGTCGGCTGCACCGGCGTGCGCGACCTGATTGCCGATATCGCCCGCCGGCCGATCCGGCCGCTCGGCTGCATCGTCGGCGAGCCGACCTCGATGACGCCCGTCATTGCGCACAAAGGCAAACTGACCGTTCGCTGCGAGGTGCGCGGCCACGAGAGCCATTCCGCCTTGACGCACCAGGGCGTGAACGCGGTCGAGGCCGCGGCCGAGATCGTCGCCCATCTCAAGAAGATGGCGCGAAGCAAACGCGATCGCGGTCCTTACGACAGCGGTTTTGTCCCGCCCTATACGACGATCCATGCCGGCACGATCCGCGGCGGCACCGCCGTGAACATCGTGCCGCGCGAGTGCTCGTTCGATTTCGAAATCCGCGCCATTCCCGCGGACGATCCGCGGGCGTTGTTTCATGAGTTGCGCCACTACGCCGAGACGGCGCTGCTGCCGGAGATGAAGGCGGTCAGCAATGAAACGGCGATCCATTTCCACGAACTCAATGACACGCCCGGCCTAGAAATGCAGCCGGACGCGCCGTTGGTTCGATTGACGCAGGCCCTGTCGGGCGCGAACGACACGAGCAAAGTCAGCTATACCGCCGAGGCCGGGCTGTACCATGCCGCCGACATCCCGGCTGTGCTTTGCGGGCCCGGATCGATCGAGCAGGCGCACAAGCCGAACGAATTCGTGGCGCTCGAGCAAATCGCGCGGTGCGAAACCTTCATGCGCCGCATTTTGGAGCATCTACGCGCGTGACCGCCGGCGGAACGCCAGCCGTATTGGTCGAGCTGACGCCGCCGGACCTAACGCCATATCGCGAGGGCAATACCGGCATTCCTTATGTCCGGTCATTCGCTGCGGATGCGGCCGGCCCGCACGCGATGGTCATGGCGCTGACCCATGGCAACGAGATTGCCGGCGCAATCGCGCTCGACCGCTTGTTCCGACGCGGCATCGCGCCGCTGTGCGGCACGCTGACCTTCGCGTTCGGCAATGTCGCCGCCTATGCCCGGTTCGATCCGGCGGAGCCGCATTGCTCGCGCTGCATCGACGAGGATTTCAACCGCCTATGGCGCGCCGACATTCTCGATAACGGGCACCGCAGCAGCGAGCGTGACCGCGCCAGGGAATTGCGGCCGCTGATCGACACGGTCGACCTCCTGCTTGACCTTCATTCGATGACTGCGGCGTCACCGCCGCTCGCCCTCACCGGGATGTCGGAAAAATCGATGAAATTGGCGCGGCGGGTCGGCGTTCCCGAGATTGTCATGCGCGATGCCGGTCATCCGGACGGCACGCGGCTGCGCGATTATAGCCGCTTCGTCGACGAACATGACGGGGCGACGGCGCTACTGATCGAGTGCGGCCAGCATTGGCGGCGCACGACCGCCGAATTCGCATATGACGCCACGCTACGCTTTCTTGCCGCGGTCGGGATGGTCGATCATTCGCGCCCGTTGCCGGTCGCGCCGCAGCGCGTGCTCGATATCACCCATGTCGTCGCGGCCGGCGAACGCTTTGCCTTTGCCCGCGAATTTCGCGGGATGGAAATCGTACCGAAAGCCGGCACCGTCATCGCCCGCGACGGCGACAGGCCGATCGCCACACCTTATGACAATTGCGTTATCGTCATGCCCTCGGTCCATGCATTGCCCGGCCAGACGGCGGTCCGTTTAGGCCGTTTCCGGGAGTGAGGCCTTGCGTTAATCTGTTCCACCCGTCGCCTATAAGAGTCCCCCATGAAACTGCTTCGCCCCTTAACCTATGTCGTCGCGATTCTGGTCGGCGCCGCGCTGCCCTTCACCGCGATCGTCGTCGCGGCGCCCGAACAATCGCCGGGCGTCACGATGAATCTATTCACTGAGGTGTTGCAAACGGTGAAAGACAATTACGTCACGCCTGTCACCGACAAGAAGCTCCTCGAAAGCGCAATTAAGGGCATGCTCGCAGGGCTCGATCCGCATTCGAATTACATGGACGCGGCCGAATATCGCGAGATGCGCGTCCAGACGTCGGGCGAGTTCGGCGGCCTCGGCATGCAGGTGACGATGGACAACGGCGCGGTAAAAATAATATCGCCCATCGACGACACGCCGGCGGCGAAGGCCGGTCTCCGGCCGAATGATCTCATCATCGCGATCGACAACGATCCGGTTTCCGACATGACCCTGTCCGAGGCCGTCGACCGCTTGCGCGGCGCCATCGGTACCCAGGTCAAGCTGCTTATCAAGCGGGGCCAGCAGAACGCCTTCGAACTGACGCTGACCCGGGGCGACATCAAGGTCGATCCGGTGAAGTCGCAGCTCGAAGACGATGACGTCGCCTATCTGCGCGTCACCAGCTTCACCGAACGCACCAGCGACGCGCTTCGCGACGCCTACAATGCGCTCGAACAGAAATCGGGCCATCGGCTGATCGGCGTGGTGCTCGATCTGCGCAATAATCCCGGCGGCCTGCTCGACCAGGCGATCGGCGTCGCCAACGAATTTCTCGACAAGGGCGAGATAGTTTCGATCCGCGGCCGGCGGCCGCAAGACAACCACCGCTGGAACGCGGAACCGGGCCGCGACCTAGCGGTGGGATTGCCGGTTGTGGTGATGATCAACGGCGGGTCGGCCTCAGCGTCGGAAATCGTCGCCGGCGCGCTACAGGACCATCATCGTGCGCTGCTCTTGGGCACCCGGTCCTTCGGCAAAGGCTCGGTCCAAACGGTATTGCCGGTGCAGGAAAGCGGCGGCGCTATCCGCCTGACGACCGCGCTCTACTATACGCCGTCGGGTCGCTCGATTCAGGCCGAAGGCATCAAACCCGACGTCGAGGTGGAACCGGCCAAGATCGAGACGCTACCGGAAGTGAACATGCCGCACGAATCCGACCTGAAAGGCGCCCTGAAGAACACGGGCTCGGCGCCGCAATCGGGCATCACCGCCCCGCCGAAACCGACATCCAGTCCCGCCGCGCCGAACGCGAAGCCCGCAACGCCCGCCACGTCAAACGCGACGTCGTCCTCGCCGGCTCAGGAAGTCGAAAACGAAATGGCGTTGTTCGGTTCGGCCCACGATTACCAATTGGTGCGCGCCGTCGATCTGGTGCGCGGCGTCGCGATGTTCAGAAAAATCGCCGCGCAATAACGGGCCGCAACCGATTATAGGTGACCGATCACTGCCTTCGCGGCGTTGGTGATGCTGACGTCCGTCGCCGTAGCGCTAACCGCTTCGCTATACCATTGATCGACCGCCTGCATCAGCACCAAGCTGCCGCGTTTGCGCAGATCGGCACCCACGATCGCTTCGAGCGAGCGTAGCCGCGCGAAGAACTTCCGAGTCGCTGCCTTGCGCCTCTCCTCGGTCTGCTGCGGCCCCGATGGGCCGGACTTGGCCAATGAGGTCGGTCCAGCAACCGACGTCGGTTTCACCGGGGTCGTGGGTTTAGCGGCGACTGGCGGCTTTCCCACTACCTGTGGCTTGCCGGCGGTCGGAACGGGTTTCAGTGGCGCGGCCTTGACTGTGGCTTTGCCTTTTGCCGGGGACAGCTTTGGCGCCGGCGCCGACTTCTTCGCCGGTGCCGTTTTTTTGGCTAAAACCATGCGCTTAGCCACCGCTTTCTTTCCCGCAGCTTTATCGCGAGACGCCATACGCTCCTCCGGGACCCGTCGCCCGTCATAAAATTGGATAACCGGCCCCATTTGAGCAAGAGAAAACCGCACGTGTCGGCGCCCGATTGGTTATTTCGGTCGATAATTTGGGCGGCGCACGGCCAAAATCTCTGTGATTGCTCGCTTTATGATTGAATTTATGTTAATATTCTAATTATAAGTGTAATTATTAACAATGCTCTATTTCCCGATGATGCCGGGAGGACCGCAACTGGTGCCCGCTGCCGGACTTGAACCGGCACGGCCTTGCGGCCAAGGGATTTTAAGTCTTTGTGGGCCGCGATCTCTAAACCATTGATGCGGGACACATAATGGTTATGTCCGCCATAACAACCCTTATTTACCAACGGAAATTTGTTGCAATAAAGGGAAAAACATGGAAATGTAGAGAAAGACAAACCCGCTG
>JASHUX010000402.1 GCA_030039775.1 Alphaproteobacteria bacterium
GTACAGGGTCAGCTCCGCCACCGCGCCCAAGGCGCCGACCGCAAGCGCCGCGACGATCGCGGCGGCGAAGAACGGCAAGCCCGCTTCGACCATCATCGCCGCGAGATAGCCGCCGATCATGGCGAAGGCGCCGTGCGCCAGATTGACGACGCGCATCAGCCCCATCGTCACGGTCAGGCCGACCGAGATGATGAACAGAATCATCCCGTAGGCGACGCCATCGAGGAGAACGCTGAGATAGGCCATGCGCGGGCTAGTTAGCATGAGGAGGTCGGATAATGCCACCCGCAGCAACACCGGAGCAGGCCTCTATCCGACATGGGGCGGGCTTCGTCCAGTGCGATCTCAAAACAAAACCGGCGGGACAAAGCCCGCCGGTGAAAACATTCACGCCGTTCGGTTCGTCACATGCTCTCATGGACCCAAGGCAGATAGACGATTTCGAGGTTATGAAGCCCGGGGGTGTAGGTGATGCCCTTCTTCATGGCATAGACGTCGACATACTGCCACAGCGTGATGGTCTGCAGGTCGCGCTGCTCGAACGCCATGATCTTCTTGATGTACGGCGCCTGCTCCTTGACGTTGAGCTTGGTGTTGCCTTCCTCGAACAACGCATCGATCTCGGGATCGTCGTAGAGCGCGCCGAATCCCTTGCCGTAATAGGCGAGGCCGATGCCCTCGAGCGCCGTGGCCAAATTCGCCACCGGCAGGCCCGCGACCGACACATATTTGGCATTCGGGTCCTGCGCGTCCTTGAAGATCATCTGCAAGAGCTGGATCAACTCGATGCCTTGCGTCTTGGCGGTGATGTTGAGGTTCTGCTTCAGATAGAGCGCGACGGCTTCCGTCGTCTCCTCGGTGCCGAAATAAACGCCCGTCGAGAAATAGAGCGGCATTTCGAACCCGTTGGCGTAGCCGGCCTCGTTCAGCAACTGCCGCGCTTTCTTCGGATCGTATTTGTAATCCTTGAGGTTCGGATCGTAGCCGACCTCGTCGGGCATCAGCCGCGGATAGTCGGTCGGCAAGCCGTGCAGCAGGCCCTTGACGATCGCGTCCTTGTCGACCGCGTAGGCCATCGCCTCGCGGACGCGGACGTCGTACCACGGCACATGCGGGTTCTTAAGATGCATCTGGATCGACTGTGTCGGATGCACCGGCAATTTGACCTCGTTGAAGCCCGCTTTCTTGAGCGCGTCATAGGACGCATAGGGCGTCGCCATGATCAGGTCGACCTCGCCCGCCTGTAGCTTGGCGACACGGGTATTGTCGTCCTTCACGAAATAGAAGCGCGCCTTCTGAACCTGCGGCTTCGGTCCCCAATACTTGTCGTAGGCTTCGAGGTCGAGATATTGGCCCGGCACGTAGTTGACGATCTTATAGGGGCCAGTTCCGACCGGATGCTTGGCGAACTCGGCCTCGCTGACGCGGTCGAAATAGGTCTTGGACGCGATCGGCAGCGGATGCACCGGAATGTATTGGGCATCGGGCTGCTTGAAGGTGAATTTGACGGTGTAATCGTCGACCGCTTCGACCTTCGACAGGAAGCGCGTGAAGATGCCGTAGAAGCGGCCCTTCTTCAGATAGCGCTCATGACTCCAGACCACGTCCTTGGCGGTCAACGGATCGCCCGAGTGGAACGTGACGCCGTGGCGGATATGGAAAACGATGACCTTGCCGCCGTCCTGGATGTCCCAGGATTCGGCGACGGCCGGAATGACGTCGCCGTTCGGCGCTTGGTTGTCGAGCGAGTCATAGACATTGTCCATCGTCGCCAACCCTTGCGGCGGGTTGGTCGACTGCGTCATGTCGAGTACGTCGGGGTCCGCGTTCATCGCGACGCGCAGCATATTGTCTTGCGCGGCGACCGGCGCCCCGGTGAACGCCAGCGTCCCGGCCGCGAGCGCGGCCATCGTCGCAAACAAGCCGAATTTCATTGTCAACGCTCTCCTCCCTTGGGCGGCGATCCCGATCGCGGGCCCATCGCCGCGTCGTCGCTCATTCTGAATTGTTATAGAGGGTAACATTCGCGCCAAACGCTTGTCCACGCCTCGTGCCAACCTAACCCGCTTTTAATCTCCGGCCTTTTTCGCAGAGCGCAATCGGGGCGGCGCGTCCGTTGTCTCGACAACCGCGCCGGGCTAATGTTATTAGGGATAAATGAAACTCGCGGCGCGCCCGGCGCTCCGTAAGAGTCCGCAAATTCGGGTTGGAGCGGGGAGGCGAATTGTCGCGAATCGTGGCGATTCCGACACTGTTATCGCGCTTCGCTCTTCGCGTCATCGTCTAGCGCCACAGGAGCTCGCGCTTGGCCACTGTCGTCATCCAAACCCAGCTGTCCGCGATGCGGCCGATGGCGATTCACTGGCGCCGCCTCAGGCGTCTGCCGTGGCTGCCGATCGTCTTGCTGGCGCCGGTGGTGATTTGCGGCGTGTTTGGGTCCCTGCTGTTCCCGCACGATCCGACCGCGATCGACTTGCTGTCGCCGCGCAAGCCCCCGGCCTGGATGGACGGCGGCGACTGGCAGTATCTGCTCGGCACCGACCAATTCGGCCGCGATCTCTTGAGCCGGTTGATGGAAGGCTGCCGCGTCGCGCTGATCGTGGCACTGTCGAGCGTGATTCTGGCGGCGCTGGTCGGCGTCACCGCCGGCATGGTGGCGGGCTTCTACGGCGGCGTTATCGACAACATCATCATGCGCATCGCCGATGTCGTGTTCGCCATCC
>JASHUX010000403.1 GCA_030039775.1 Alphaproteobacteria bacterium
CGACTTCAAGAACCTGACGCGGCAGACGCGGCTTCAACATCCGACGCGGCGCGCCGAAATCATCCTCGATGCCGGGCTCGCCTTGCTGCGGCGCGAGATCGCCGTCGATCACCCAATCCACCCATGCCGCCGAGCCGAGATTCATCGCAGCGGGATTGGCACCGGCTATACCCGCCACCACCCAATACGCGCGCGACAGATCGAAACGCGGATCGAGGCCGAGCGCCATGATGCTCGCCGCCGCCTTGCTATTGCCGACGCCGGTCACGACCGCAAGCACGCCGCGCTCGCGGTTGAGGCGCAAGTCGCGCTCACCGAGCAGGAACGCGACGCGCTCGGGCAGCGGCACGCGCTCGACCCAGCGCGTCAGCTCGCTCGGCCAGTTCCCCGCCTCCGGCGGCGGGTCGAACATGGTTACGATCACGACCTTGATCGCGACGCGTTCGTTATCCAATGTTGCCCCCATACCGACAGCGTAGAGGAAAAATTAATTGGCGAACAAGTCCGGCGGGTCGGCCTCGTCGGCAGGCACGACATCCGATAAGCCGATGCCGATCAGTCGGTACGCGCGCTTGCCGACCTCGCGTCGGAGCAACGTCAGTCCCGCGTCGAGGATCACGTCGGCGCGCCGCGTCGGGTGAGAAAGCCGCGTCTGCCGCGTCAGGTTCTTGAAGTCGCCGGTCTTGAGCTTCAGGACGATCGTGCGTCCGGCAAGCTCCGCGCGCGCCAGCCGCTGAGCCAAATGTTCTGCGAGCTCGGTCAGCTCCGCCGCCAGCGCGTCGTACGACTTTAGATCGCGGGCGAAGGTGTTTTCGGTCGAGACGCTTTTGGTTTCGCGGTCGGGCGAGACACTCCGCGCATCCTCGCCTTGCACCAACCGCGCGAGACGGCGCCCGAACTTGCCGAAGCGCGTCACCAGCGCTTCTTCCGGGAGGTCCTGCAGATCGGCGATGGTGGTAAGGCCGGCCTCGACCATGCGCCGTGCCGTGGCCGCGCCGACGCCGTGGATGGCGTCGACCGGAAGCTTGGCGAGAAACGATTTCGCCTCCGCGCGGCCGATCACCGTGTAGCCGCGCGGCTTTTGCTGGCCCGAGCCAAGCTTGGCAAGGAATTTGTTGTAGGAGAGGCCGACGCTAACGGTGACGCCGACGCGCCGCTCGATAGCGCGCTGCAGGCGCGCCAGGAGCAGCGCCGGCGGCCGGTCGTAGTGCCGCGCCTCCGGCGACAGATCGAGATAAGCCTCGTCGAGCGACAGGGGCTCGACCAGGGGCGTCGCTTGCAGGAACAGCGCCCGGATCTCGTTGCTGACCGATTTGTACTTGGCCATGTCGGGCCGCACCACGACGGCGTGCGGGCACATTTCGAGCGCACGGTACATCGGCATCGCCGAACGCGGCCCGAACTTGCGCGCGATGTAGCATGCGGTCAGAACCACGCCGCGCCCGCCCTCATGCCCCACGATGACCGGCTTGTCCTGGAGGCTAGGATTGTCGCGCTTTTCGACCGACGCGTAGAACGCGTCGCAGTCGATATGCGCGATCGACAACGCGGCGAGCTCCGGGTGTTTGACCAACCGCTCCGAGCCGCATTCGGCGCAACGCGGGACGTTCCGTTCGTCCCAATGCGCGCAATCGCGGCAGAGCGTCGCTGTCATTCAGCCGCAGTCACCCGCACATACGATCCGGGCGCATCCTCGACGGGCTTGAGCTTGCCGTCGCCCGGCTTTCGCGCTGGCACCTCGCCGCCGCCGTATTGCCGAACCCAATCCTCCCAGGCCGGCCACCAGGAGTCCGGCAGATATGTGGCGCCGGCGAGCCAGTCGTCGGGATTGGGCGGCAGCTTGTCGTTCTCCCAATGTCCGTACTTTGTCTTCGGCGGCGGATTGACCACGCCGGCGATATGACCCGACGCCGACAACACGAATTTGCGCGGGCCTTGGAAAATCTGCGTCGCCGCATACGTCGATTTCCACGGCGCGATGTGATCCTCCTTCGTCGACAGAAAGAAGGTCGGGATCGTGATGTTGCGCAGATCGATCGGCACGCCCGCCAGCGTGATGCCGCCGGGCTGCACCAGCTTGTTCTCCTGGTACATGTTGCGCAGATAGAAACTGTGCATCGCCGCCGGCATGCGCGTCGAATCGCTATTCCAATAGAGCAGGTCGAACGGGAACGGCTCCTTGCCGAGCAGATAGTTGTTGACCACGAAGGACCAGATCAGATCGTTGGCGCGCAGCATGTTGAAGGTCGTCGCCATGTCGGCGCCTTCGAGATAACCATGCCGCTTCATGCGGTCTTCGAGGAATTCGAGCTGCGCCTCGTCGATGAACACCGATAGCTCGCCCGCTTCCTTGAAATCGGTGAGCGAGACGAAGAAGGTCGCGGAGACGAAGCGGTCGTCGCCCTTCGCCGCCATGTACGCGAGCGTGGCCGCCAGCAGCGTGCCCCCAAGGCAATAGCCGATGACGTTGACCTCGCGCTCGCCCGTAGCCTTCTCGATCGCATCGAGACACGCGAGCGGGCCTTCGAGCATGTAATCCTCGTAGGTCTTGCCCGCGAGGTTGGTGTCGGGATTGACCCACGACACCATGAAGACGGTGTGGCCCTGGCTCACCGCCCAGCGCACGAACGAATTATCGGCGCGCAGATCGAGGATGTAATATTTGTTGATCCAGGGCGGGATGATCAGCAACGGCCGCCGCTGCGCCGTTTCCGTGGTCGGCGCGTACTGGATGAGCTGCAGCAAATCGTTCTGATAAACCACCTTGCCCGGCGCGGTCGCGATGTTCTCGCCGATCTTGAACGCGTCGAGATCGGTCATCTTGATCGTCAGCCGGCCTTTGCCGCGCTCCAGATCGTCGAGCATGTTCTCGAGCCCGTGCACCAGGTTTTCGCCGCCGGTTTCGATCGTGGTACGCAGCACTTGCGGGTTGGTTAGGACGAAGTTCGAGGGCGCCATGGCATCGACGAATTGGCGGGTATAGAAGTCGACCTTTTTTGCCGTCTTGTCGTCGAGCCCCTCGACTTGGCGCACCGTGTTCTGCATCCAGCGCGCGGTCAGCAAATAGGATTGCTTGATGTAGTCGAAGACCGCACTGTCGTTCCAGGCCTGATCCTTGAAGCGACGGTCGCCCGGGGCGGGTTCCGCCACCGACGGCGCGGTTTCGCCGCCGAGAAAGCGCTGCGTCGTGTGTTGCCACAAGGTCATATAATCTTGCCACAGCGAGAACTGCGCCTGCAGGAGCTTGGCTGGGTCCGCTATCATCTTCTGCGTCATCTCGACGAAGGCGGCGGCGATATTTAACGGGTCGACCGGAAGTGGGCCATCCGCCCCTTGGCGCTCTATGAAATCGAGCACGAGCCGCTGGCTGCGCTGCGCGATATCCGCCATGCTGCGCGACCATTCGGCAGGGTCTGGCAGCTTGATCTCGGGATGATCAGTGTCGTTCATTAACTCGTCCTTGGCGGGAGCGCGGTTGATTTTACCGGGAGTTCGGCGGTTGAGTGGAACTAATATAATGGCGGTGGCGCGCAAATCGAATAGACAGCGCGCCCTGTCCGTTGAACTATGGAATGTGTGCGGCGACGACGATGGGAGCGAGGGTAATGGTTAAGACGGGGCGCCAAAATCGTACCGGCGTCACAGTAGCGATGCTGATGGCCGCTGCGGCGATCGGCCTGACCGCTTGCGACACCGTCAAGTCGTCCGGCGTGGATCCGATCGATTGGTATCGCGATCTCTCGGGCGATGCGAAGAACGATCCGCAGGACCAGGCCGCGAACTCCAAGAATTTGAAGGAAGGCAGCAAGGAACCTTATCCCAATCTCGCCAGCGTGCCGAAACAGCCGGACAACGCCATCACCAAAGCCGACCGCGATAAGATGGCGCAAAGCCTGGTCGCCGACCGTCAGAATGCCCAGTACACGGACCAGCAATTGCGCGCCGGTCAGAATTTGCAGGCGGTCGCCCCGCCGGCGCCGGAGAGCCCAGCGTCTTCAGCGCCCAAAGTCGCGACGGCGCCGCCACCGGCGCCTGCTGCCGCATCCACGCCACCGCAAAAGACGGCCGCCACTAGACCACCTGCACCGCCGACGGAAAAGATGCCTGCCGTTCCCGTCCCACCGGTAAAGCAAGAAGTCTTACCGGCGCCTAACCAGACGGCCTCGGCAAATCCGCCGCCGGCATCGCCGGTGTCCGCTCCATCGGCCGCTTCGCCGGCGCGATCCGCATCGGCCCCATCCAAACCGACGGTGCAGCCGCCTGCGCAACAAGTAGCGATGGCGCCGATCGTGGACGAAAAGGACCACGCGCAAGCGCAAGCGGTCAAACCAAAGGCCGACGAACCGAAAAAGCAAGCGGCCAAACCGAAGACCGACGAGCAGAAGAAGCAACAGCAGGCGCGGGTTAAACGGGGCGCTGAGCCGCCGCCCGAGGAATCCGCGCTGCGCCCGCCCGCGATCGGTACGATGCCAACCGGCGAGGAATCGCGTGCCGCGCCGCCGCCGCCGGAGGAAGTCGCTGCGGCGCCGCCGCCGCGCACCGATGTCGACGGCGCCAAAGGCGGCACCGGGCGCTCGATCGAGATCGACTTTGCGCCCGGTCCGTTCAAGGCGCGCATTCTCCCGGCGGACCATAACCGGCTCGCGGAAGTGGCGAAACTTGCGCAGCGCAGCAACGCCCGAATCCGAATTGTCGGATATGGCGGCGCGGCGGGACACGGCGATTCGGCGGAGCGGGAGTTTCAAAGCTTCAACGCGGCGCTGGACAACGCCAAAGCTGTGGGCATCGAATTGGCGAAGTTGGGGGTTCCGGCGAGCCGGATCGACATCGAGACGAAAGCGAATATCAATTCGCCCGACCGGGCGGTAATTTTTGTCGAACGCTAGAGATTTTATCTCGGGCGGGAACGGACATGAGTGAGCCGCTACGCATTGCGCTCGCGGGGCTCGGCACGGTCGGTGCGGGAACGCTGGCGTTGCTGCGCGCCAACGCCGAGCCGATTGCGCGGCGGGCCGGGCGTCCGCTGACGGTCGTCGCGGCAAGCGCCCGCGATCGCAAAAGGAAACGCAGCGTCGATCTTCGCGGCATCGACTGGCACGACGATGCGGCCGCAATGGCGTCGCGGCCCGGCATCGATGTGGTGGTCGAACTGATCGGCGGCAGCGACGGCATTGCGCGCCGCGTCGTGGAAACGGCGATCGAGCACGGCAAGCATGTCGTCACCGCCAATAAGGCGCTTCTGGCGCATCATGGCACCGACCTGGCGAAGCGGGCGGAAGCCAAAAACGTCTCGCTCGGGTTCGAGGCCGCGGTGGCGGGCGGGATTCCGATCTTGAAGGTGCTGCGCGAAGGGTTGGCCGGAAATCAAATCCGCCGCATCTACGGAATCCTAAACGGCACTTGCAACTACATCCTGACGCAAATGCGCGACGAGCGGCGCGATTTTGCCGATGTGTTGGCGGATGCCCAGCGCCTCGGTTATGCGGAGGCCGATCCGGGCTTCGACCTCGACGGGACCGATACGGCGCATAAATTGGCGCTGCTCGCCGCGGTCGCTTTTGGCGGCGCGGTCGATCTCGACGGCATCCATATTGAGGGCATTCGACACGTTTCGGCGCGCGACATCGAATACGCCGCGGCGTTGGGCTACACCATCAAGCTTCTCGGCGTCGCGCGTCCGACCGATCATGGCTTGGAGCAGCGCGTTCATCCATGCATGGTGCCGCAGGCCGCGCCGATCGCGCATGTCGAGGGCGTGTTCAATGCGGTTGTGGTCGAAGGCGACGCCGTCGGCCGCTTGATGCTCGAAGGGCGCGGCGCCGGCGCCGAGCCGACTGCATCCGCGGTTGTGGCCGATCTTGTCGATATAGCGGCCGGCCGCGGCGCCCCCGGTTTCGGCGTGCCGGCGAGCGTGTTGCATGCGGGCAAGACGGCGGCGATGGCGCGGCATCGCGGTGCCTATTACATGCGTCTTATGGTTTCCGATCGGCCCGGCGTCATCGCCGACGTCGCCGCGGCGCTGCGCGACCAGGATGTGTCGATGGAGCAGATGTTGCAGCGGGGCCGTGCTGCGGCCGGCGAGGCGGTACCGGTCGTCATCACCACGCACGAAACCGAAGAAGCGGCGATGCTTCGGGCTGTTACGGCCATTGGCGCGCTGGCGACCGTGCTGGAACCGCCCTGTTTGATTCGTATCGAGAATCTCTGATACGAGGGACGCATGACTGAAGAAACCGCGATGGATCGCGTTCTCACCCTTGAGGCGGTGCGCGTCACCGAGGCGGCCGCGCTGCAAGCGTCGCTGTTGATTGGGCGCGGCGACGAGAAGGCTGCCGATCAGGCGGCCGTCGACGCCACGCGCCGCGCGCTCAACGCGCTGCCGATACGCGGAACCGTGGTCATCGGCGAAGGCGAGCGCGACGAAGCGCCCATGCTCTATATCGGCGAGCAGGTCGGCACCGGGACTGGGCCGAAGCTCGATATCGCGCTCGATCCGCTCGAAGGCACGACGTTGACCGCCAAAGGGAATATGAACGCCTTGGCGGTGCTCGCGCTGTCCGAGGGCGGCGGGCTGTTGCACGCGCCCGACGTCTACATGGATAAGATCGCGATCGGCGGCGGCCTCGGCGAAATTGTCGATCTCGACGAAAAGCCCGCTGCTAATCTCAAGAATCTCGCCAAGGCGAAGAAGCGCGACGTCGCCGATCTCTTGGTCTGCATCCTCGACCGTCCTCGCCACTCGGAACTGATCGCGAAGGTGCGCGAGGCGGGGGCGCGCATCATGCTCATTTCCGACGGCGACGTAGCGGGTGTGATCGCCACGTCGCGGCCGGACACCGGGATCGATATGTATATCGGCTCCGGCGGCGCGCCCGAAGGCGTGCTTGCCGCAGCGGCGCTGCGTTGCATCGGTGGCCATATGCAGGGCCGGCTCCTGTTCCGCAGCGATGACGAGCGGGGCCGGGCGCACCGGATCGGCATCGAGGATCTGAACCGCAAATACGGTTTGACCGATTTGGCGAAGGGCGACGTGATGTTCGCCGCGACCGGCGTGACCGACGGCAGCATGTTGCGCGGCGTGAAGCGGCATCCCGGCGGCGCGACGACGCAATCGCTTGTGATGCGCTCGAAGACCGGGACGGTGCGCCTCATCGAGGCGACCCACGATTTCTCCCGCAACCGCGACATGGCCGCGTTTTCGCGATGACACCGTGAGCGTCGTCGAGCTCGACAGTTTTCTCGGCGTATCGCGTTCCTTTTCCGGAAAACGTTGGCGGCCGCGAGGCGGCGACGATCGGGCCGCTCTCGCGCTGTCGCAGCGGCTCGGGGTCGCGGAGATCGTCGGCCGCGTGATGGCGTCGCGGGGCGTTTCGCTAGAGCAAGCCGAGAGCTTTCTGGCGCCGACGCTGCGCGAGATGTTGCCCGATCCGGCGTCCTTCAAGGACATGGACAACGCGGTTCAACGCTTCGCTCGCGCCGTCGAGCGAGGCGAGACGATCGCGATCTTGGGCGACTATGACGTCGACGGTGCGACGTCGGCGGCGCTGCTGCGGCGGTTTGTGGCTGCGATCGGCGGCACCAGCACGATCTATATTCCCGACCGCAAGCGCGAGGGGTACGGGCCAAACGAAGCGGCGCTGCTGAAGCTGAAAGAGCAGGGTGCCGGTCTGGTCGTCACCGTCGATTGCGGCATCACGGCGCACGCCCCGCTCGCCGCGGCGGCCCGCGCCGGCATCGACGTGATCGTCATCGATCATCATGTCGGCGAGCCGAAGCTGCCGGACGCGGTCGCCGTTGTGAATCCCAACCGCCTCGATGAAAGCGGCGATCATACGATGCTGGCCGCGGTCGGCGTGGCATTTCTTCTCGCCGTCGGCGTCAACCGGGCGCTGCGCGAGCGCGGCTGGTATGCCGCCCGCCCCGAACCCAATCTGTTCGACTGGCTTGACCTGGTGGCGCTCGGCACGATTTGCGATGTCGTGCCGCTGACCGGCGTCAATCGAGCGCTCGTCACCCAAGGCCTGAAGGTAATGCGACGTCGCGGCAATGTCGGCCTTGCGGCGCTGGCCGATGTCGCCGGCGTCGATGAGCGTCTCGACGTTTATCATGCCGGCTTTGTGCTCGGGCCGCGCGTCAACGCCGGGGGACGCGTCGGCGAATCCGAGCTGGGCGCCCGGCTCTTGTCGTGCGACGACCCGCTCGAGGCCCGCGCCTTGGCGCAACGGCTCGATGCGTTCAATCGGGAACGCCGCGACATCGAGGCTGCGGTTCTCGCCGAAGCGATCGCGATGATCGACGGTCTGGCGACGCCGCATGGGGGCATCGTCCTTGCCGCGAAAGACGGCTGGCATGCGGGCGTCATCGGCATCGTCGCCGGTCGTCTGCGCGAGCGCTACAACCGCCCTGCCTGCGTCGTTGCGTTCGAAGGCGATGTCGGCAAAGGGTCGGGCCGCTCGACACCAGGTGTGGCGCTCGGTCCCGCGATCATCGCCGCGCGGCAGGCGGGCTTGCTGCTGAGCGGCGGCGGCCACGCCATGGCGGCAGGCTTTACCGTCGCGCGCGGCGGCGTCGATGCGTTGCGCGATTTTCTTGAAGCGCATTTGCAGTTGCCGCAGGACGGAGCCGCCTTGCAGCCCGAGCTTGGCATCGACGGGATATTGTCGCCGATGGCCGCGACGATCCAGATGGCCGAAACCGTCGAGCGGCTTGGACCCTTCGGCACCGGTAATTCCGAACCGCGTTTCGCCTTGCCGTGTGTCCGGCTCCTGCATGTCGAACCGGTCCGCGACCAGCATCTGCGCCTGGTGCTGGGCGATCCGGCCGGCGGCGCCCGAACCAAGGCGATGTTGTTTCGCGCCGAGGAGAACGGATTGGGCGCAGCCCTGATGGCTGCGCGTGGCGGCACCGTTCATGTGGCGGGAAAGCTTCGCGTCAATCGGTGGCAAGGCCGCGAAGAACCGCAGCTGCTAGTTGACGATGCCGCGGCGGTCTGACTGGCCGGCCCTGAATTGACGAATTGTTTACGGTGTTTCCCTAACGTTACGGCAATGCCTCTAATCGGGAGCGTTTCCGCATGTGCGGGTTGACCGGCTACATCGACCAACGGCCCGCGACGCGGCAAACCCGTGAGGCCATCGTGAGCGCGATGGCGCAGATGCTTTACCATCGGGGCCCCGATGACGGCGGTACCTGGGTCGACGCCGATGCCGGCGTTGCGCTCGGTTTCCGCCGCCTCTCGATCATCGATCTCAGCCCCTTAGGCCACCAGCCGATGGTGTCCGCGAGCGGGCGCTACGTCATCGTGTTCAACGGCGAAATCTACAATTTCAAAGATGTCAACGCGCGGTTGGCCCAAGAGAGCGTCACGTTCCGCGGTCATTCCGACACCGAAGTATTGCTGGAGGCCGTCGCCCGGTGGGGCGCGCGCCCAGCGATCGCCGCGTGCGAGGGCATGTTCGCGCTGGCGATCTGGGATCGTGAGACGCGCACGCTGACGCTGGCGCGCGACCGTGCCGGGATTAAGCCGCTATATTGGGGCCTGACCGATAATGTGCTTCTTTTCGGCTCCGAGCTGAAGGCGCTGCGGCGTCATCCCACCTGGCGCCGAGAGATCGACCGCGATGCGGTGGCGCTGTTCATGCGCTACGGCTATGTGCCGGCGCCATATAGCATCTACCGCGGCGTTTGGAAGCTTGAGCCGGGCACGATTCTGACATACCGCCCCGGCGTCGAGCCGATGATCGAGCGCTATTGGGACGTCCGTCAGATCGCCGAGACGTTACGGTTCGATCCGGTTCCCGGCTCCGACGCCGACCGCGTTGCGATGCTCGAACATCTGATGCAGCGCTCGGTAAAAAATGAAATGGTCTCGGATGTCCCGCTCGGCGCTTTCCTCTCTGGCGGCATTGATTCGTCGCTGGTGACGGCGCTGATGCAGGCAAACAACGCGAACCCGATCAAGACGTTCTCCATCGGCTTCAACACCGAAGGCTTCAACGAGGCGCGGCATGCCGCGGCGGTCGCGCAGCATCTCGGCACGGAGCATACGGAACTTTATGTCTCGGATCAGGATGTCCGCGACGTGATCCCGATGCTTCCGGTCTGGTATGACGAACCGTTTGCGGACTCCTCGCAGATACCGACCTTTCTCGTATCGCGGCTGGCGCGCGAGCATGTCACGGTGGCGCTGTCCGGCGACGGCGGCGACGAGATGTTTGCCGGTTACCCGCGATATCGTTGGGCCCGTTCGCTCAATCGCGCCATCGGCCTATTGCCTGGTCCGGCGCGCCGCGTCGCCGGTACGCTGATGTCGGCCGTGCCAAATAACGTCGCCGGCGCGGTGATGACGCTGTTGCCGCCGAACGAGCGACCGCAGCGTCCGGGACAAATCGCTGAAGAAGCTCGGTCGATTGCTCCACGGCTCGGCCGCCGGCGAGTTTCACCGCGAAATCGTGTCGATCTGGAGCGATCCGGAAAGCGTCGTACACGGCGCCCGCGAGCCGAATTTGTCGCTCACCGATCCGCGGCTCGCGCGCGCGCTGCCCCATTTGACCGAGCGCATGATGCTCAACGATCTCATGATCTATCTGCCGGACGACATTCTCGCGAAGGTGGATCGGGCCAGCATGGCGGTGAGCCTCGAAGTGCGCGTGCCGCTGCTCAATCACCATATTGTCGAACTTGCGTTGCGGTTGCCGTTCGACATGAAGCTGCGCGGCAACGTCACCAAATGGGCGATGCGGCAGATTCTCTACAAATACGTGCCGAGAAAGCTGATCGAACGGCCGAAGCAGGGTTTCATGGTACCCCTCGATGACTGGCTGCGCGGCCCATTGCGTCAATGGCTCGGTGATCTCATCGCGCCCGATCCGTTGCGCCGGGACGGCTATTTCGATTCCGATGCAATCGGTAGGCGCTGGCACGACCATTGCAGCCGTACTTGGGACTGGGGCTACGCGCTTTGGAATGTCGCGATGTTCCAGTCCTGACTCGCACAAGAGCGTGCGCCATTGACCGATCCAGTGCCGACGCCGTTCGAGCCGCAGAAGGCGCGTGCGGCTGGCTAAGAGCCGATCCCGAGAGTTGTTGAGTCGGATGAATCGTTTGTGATTCCTTATGTGGCACCCGAATCGCAACCGATGGGTGCCACATGTGGAAGTGTGAACATCGCCGTGCCGCCGAACGTCGCGGTCTACGTTATCCGAGCGATCTGACCGACGCCGAATGGGCGCTGATTGCACCGATGATCCCGCCGGCCAAGCGCGGCG
>JASHUX010000404.1 GCA_030039775.1 Alphaproteobacteria bacterium
CACGCGGGCGCCGCCGACGAAATGCGACGAATACGGAATCCCCGAGCAATAGTCCCAGACGCCGTCGATGACGTAGCCGCCCTCGACCGGAGTCGCCGTGCCCAACGGCGGCGGCCGGTGTGGCGCCGCGAAAAAGCCGTCTGGACCGAAGAGCTCGCGCTGCCCCCGCTCGCTCCAGTGCGAGCCGACAATGAAAGGATGCGACGCGCACAAGGTGAGGCACCAACCCGCGCTCGGATGGCCGCGCGACACTTCGAGCATTGTCTTGTAAAAAGTCGGCACGTCGAATTCGTAGCCGCCGAACATCCGCGGCTGGAGACAGCGGTAAAAGCCGGCGTCGAGAAACGCCTGGTGCATCGCCTCGGAATAATGGCCGCGCTCGTCCGATTCCGCCTGCTCGGCCCGAAGTTGCGGGCGCAGTGCTACCGCGCGCGTGATCATTTCCTCGGGGGTCAGGTCCGGCTCGGGGATCGGATAAACGGATTCCCGCGTCGCGGTGTTCCGTTTCTCAAGTCGAATGGCCATGCCCGATCTCCCGGTATCCTGATTGTTGATCTGTCCCACCATAATGCGTCAGTCGGCGGCGTCTTGCCAATGCCGCAGAAACGGCGGGACAATCTCGAAATGTTACGAAACGAGCCGGCGCCATGCGGTTTTTGGTAACGGGGACGGCTGGCTTTATCGGCTTCCACGTGGCCCGGCGGCTGTTAGCGGACGGCCATGACCTGGTCGGAATCGACGGCATGACACCCTACTACGACATCCGCTTGAAGGAGCGCCGGCACACCATGCTGGCGCAAAATCCGAATTTCCGGGCGCATCAGTTCATGCTGGAAGACGCGGCCGCCGTGCGGCGCGTCGTCGACGATGTTGCGCCGGAGATCGTGATCCATCTCGCGGCGCAGGCGGGCGTCCGCTACAGCCTCGAAAATCCCCGGGCCTATATCGACGCGAACGTGGTCGGCACGTTCAACATCCTCGAAGCGTGCCGGGCCGCGACGCCGAAGCATCTGCTGATCGCGTCGACGAGCTCGGTCTACGGCGCCAATACCGATTTTCCCTTCCGCGAGACCGACAAAACCGATCTGCCGCTGACGCTTTATGCCGCGTCGAAGAAGGCCGGCGAGGCGATGGCGCATTCCTACGCGCATCTGTGGCAGATCCCGACGACGATGTTCCGGTTTTTCACGGTCTATGGGCCGTGGGGCCGGCCCGACATGGCGCTGTTCAAGTTCACCCACAACATCCTCAGCGGCGAACCGATCGACCTCTACAATCGCGGCAACATGGTGCGCGATTTCACCTATATCGACGATTTGGTCGAAGGCATCGTGCGGCTGTGCGGCGCGGTGCCGGTGGTCGGGCAACCGGCTGGAACCATCGATTCACTGAGCCCCGTGGCGCCGTACCGCGTCGTCAATATCGGCGGCGGGCAACCTACGCCTTTGATGGATTTCGTTGCGGCAATCGAGCGGGCACTCGGTAAAAAGGCGACCTACCACTACATGGATTTCCAGCCCGGCGACATCCACAAGACCGAGGCGTCGCCGGCTTTGCTCAACGCGCTCGTCGGCTATACGCCCGCGACGCCCATCTCTGTCGGCGTCCGCGCGTTCGTGGAATGGTTCCGCGACTATTACCGGATGTGAGGCGCTAAAGCGCCGAATAGGCGATCGACGGCGGCAGCGTCGCCCTGTCGAGCGCGGATTTGACGTCGAAAATCACGCCGCCCGCCGCAACCATCGCCGCGATCGCCGTATCGCCCCGCTCCTTCAGCACGCGATGCGGCACGGCATAGACCAGCCCGTCGAGATCGGTGAGTGCGTCGACGCCGACAAGCCGCACCGCGAATTCATGCATCGCCTCGGCCGGGTCGGCCATCGGATCGTGCACCAAAGGCTCGATGCCGAAGCTTTTCAGTTCGGCGATGATGTCCGGCACGCGGCTGTTGCGCAGATCCGGTACGCCTTCCTTGAAGGTGAGGCCGAGAATGCCGACCCGCGCGTCTTTCACCGGCCGGCCCGCGGCGATGAGCATTTTAACGAGGCGCTGGGCGACGTGATTCCCCATCGAGTCGTTGATGCGCCGGCCCGACAGGATGACTTGTGGAAAATAGCCGAGCGATTCGGCGCGCGCCGTGAGGTAATACGGATCGACGCCGATGCAGTGGCCGCCGACTAGGCCCGGCGTGAACGGCAGGAAATTCCATTTTGTCCGCGCCGCCGCCAGCACGTCGGCGGTGGAAATGCCGATCCGCTCGAAAATTAGTGACAGCTCATTCATTAGCGCGATGTTGAGATCGCGCTGCGTGTTCTCGATCACCTTGGCGGCCTCGGCCACCTCGATGCTGGGCGCGCGGTGGATGCCGGCCGGCACGATCGCCGAATAGACGGCGGCGACCCGTTCGGCCGTCGCGGCATCCTCGCCGGCGACCACCTTCACGATGGTCTCGAGACGCCGCTCCTGGTCGCCCGGGTTGATGCGCTCCGGCGAATAGCCGAGCGTAAAGTCTTTGCCGTGCTCCAGCCCCGACGCCTTCGCCAGCAGCGGCCCGCACATTTCACGCGTCAGACCGGGATAGACCGTGGATTCGAACACCACGACCGAGCCTTTTTTCATCACCGACCCGATCAACTCACACGCCACCATGATGGGTTCGAGATCGGGCCGCTTGCCGCCGTCGATCGGCGTCGGCACGGTGACGATGAAGAAGCTGGCGTTGGCAATGTCCGCCACGTCGGCGGTCAGCTTGAGCGACGAGGCCAGCAGCTCCTTTTTCGGCACCTCGCGCGTACGATCAAGACCGCCGCGCAGCTCGGCGATGCGCGTCTCCGAAATGTCGAAGCCGTGGACCGGCGCGAATTTCTTAGCCAGCGCCAGCGCGACCGGCAAGCCGACATAGCCGAGCCCGACGACCGCAAACCCTCGTTCCACCACCCGCAACCTCGCTTCGGCGCCGCGCCGATGATGGCCGTATAGCTGTGCCAGTGCTGCGAATCCGTCAAGCGCGGCGGACGCCCGAGTCGCGCTTGCGCCGATGGTTCGGCAACACGGCCTCGGGCCGTTCCGCGACGATGAACCCTTTTCTCGTTAGCGCGCCGACGATTTCGGCCTCGGGCGCAACGTCATGCTCGTCCGTCATCGCCGAAATGATGCACGCCCGAACTTGATCGATAAATTCGTAGGCGCCTTCGCTGAGGACGTCGAGGTCGCCAAGAGCCGCGAGGATCAGCTTCGTCAGCACCATTTCGTTGCGCTCGTGGGACGGCGTCGAAAGATATTGCGCGACGATGGGCGCGATGGCTTTCTGACAACGACGCTGAACGTCGTCAGCCATCGCTGGGACCTTAACGACGCCGTTACGCCGCGACCGCCTCCGCCAGCGGCACGCGCGTGATTTTGTGCGCGTGGAGCTTGGGCAGGACCTGCTCGGCGAACCGGTGCATCTGAGTGAGGAACATGTCGTGCGGCATCGAGCCGCGATTCATGTTCACCAGCACCGTGCCGGCGCCGACGGCGTCCGCCTCCGCGATGATGCGGCGCGCCACCTCGTCCGCGGTGCCCCACGGCATGAACTCCGCCTGCAGGCGGATATCGTCCATGTTCATGTCCTTCATCCGCATGCTGTCGTCATGCTCGGCGCGCAGCTCCTTGCGGAGATGTTCTTCCGAGCCCTTCTGGTAATAGCCGACCGACTGCGCGGCGCGGACATGGTCGAAGTTGAACAGCGTGTTGTGGAAATAGATCGCGTACGGACCGACTTCCTCGATTGCCTTTTCCTTGCTGTCGGCGATATAGGACGAGACCATGATGTTGAGGTGCTTCGGCGTCACGCGAATGCCGCGCTTGGTCAGGCCGGCGATGTAGTATTTGAGCGTGTCCTCGCGAGCCGGCCCGGGAACGCCGGGCGTGATCGGAACGTCGTACTTCACCGCCCAGTCGATCGAATCCTTCGAGCCGGTGATCGGCACCCACACCGGCGGGTGCGGCTGCTGCACCGGGCGCGGCCACAGCGCCACGTCTTTGTACGAGTTGAACTTGCCCTCGAACGAGAAACTTTCCTCGGTCCAGGCCCGGCGCATGATCTCGAAGCACTCGTCGAACCGTGCGCGCGATTCCGCCAACCGCACGCCGAGGATGCGATACTCGCGCGCGGCGCCCCGCGCCACGCCGCAAATGATGCGGCCGTCGGAGAGGCAATCGAGCATCGCGATTTCCTCGGCCAGGCGCAGCGGATCGTGCAGCGGCAACAGATTGCCGTACATCAGGAGCTTGATCTTCTTGGTGCGTTGCGCGATGGAGGCGGCGAGCAGGTTGGGCGAGTTCATCAGCCCGTACGGCGTGGCATGGTGCTCGTTGAACGAGACGCCGTCAAAGCCGAGCCGTTCCAGCTCGACCCAGGCGTCCAGATGCTCGGCGTAGGTCTTGACCGCGACGGCGGGATCGAAATGCTTCTTTTCCATCGGAAACGGCAGATGCTCGCCGTCGGTGGTGAGATGCTTGAGGTTCTTGCCGTACTGCAAGAGATCGAACACGAAAACGTCCATGGCCGTCTGTCGCCTTATGATCTGTCGGGATTGGTCGTAAAGTCGTGATATTAAATACCGTCGGCGGCCCGCTGACAAAGATAAAGCGCGGCGATCAGTTTATAGTGGGCCGCCGCCCAATCGCATCGTCGCGGAGGAACCGAACATGAGCGCCACCCAAGACATCCCCGAACGCGTCGCCTCGCTCCGTTACGAGGATTTGCCGCCGGACCTGGTCGAATTGTCGCGGCAGACCCTGCTCGATTGGATCGGCGTCGCGCTCGCCGGATCGCGCGAGGATTTGGCGCGCATCCTGCGCGACGAAGCGAACGAGCAAGGCGGGCGCCCGGTTGCCACCGTCGTCGGCGGCGATTTCAAGACCGGCACGCAACAAGCGGCATTGGTTAACGGCGCCACATCGCACGCGCTCGATTATGACGACGCGCATTTCCTCGCCACGGTGCATTCGGGCGTGGTGACGATCTCGGGCATGTTGGCGTTGGCCGAGCAGCGCGGCGCCTCGGGTCGCGATTTCGTCACCGCGTTGGCGGCGGGGTTCGAGGCGATCGGTGCGACGGCCGCGTTCGTCGGCGAAAAACACTACCGGGTCGGCTTTCATTCCACCGGCACCATCGGCAGCTTCGGGTCGGCCGCGTCGTGCGCGCGCCTCCTCGGCCTCGACCCGCGCGAGATCGCGACGGCGTTCGGCATCGCGGCGGCGCAAGCGGCCGGCATCCGCGCGATGTTCGGCACGATGTGCAAGCCATTCCATGCCGGCAAGGCCGCGCAGAACGGGCTGATCGCCGCCGACCTTGCGGCGCGCGGCTTCACCACCAACGACGCAGCGCTCGAAACCGACATCGGCTTTGGCGTGA